>NZ_JBNHHB010000015.1:0-83110 GCF_059091905.1 Arthrobacter sp. Dra40 | reverse complement strand
ACCAACGTCCGGCACAGCAGCCAAAGCCATACCCGCCACTCCTGGGTAGCCAAGACACTACAACTGCCCTGCGAACTACCTGCGCAACAACATAAGGTCATCAGCCAGCGGGAGGAGATCCGCGCCTGGAGCCGGGACAGCACCGGGATCAACACGAACGCCGGGCCCTGCAGCAGCAGGAACAGGAGCCCGAGGTACAGCGGGTTCTGGTGCTGGACCGGGCCCAGCCACATGCTCGTGGAGAAGCAGGCACCCAGGAAGGCGAACATGCCGACCACGGCGACAATCGAGGAGATGGTGAACTGGCGGTTCAGGAACAGCCTCAGTTCCAGCAGCGGGGACTCCACCCGCAGTTCGATGGCCACGAAGACAGCCAGCAGGACGGCACCGGCGACCAGGGAAGCCACCACAGTGGAGGCGGTCCAGCCGTCTTCGGGGCCCTGCACCAGGCCGAACAGAATCAGGATTAGGCCCAGCGCGAAGGTGATCTGGCCCCAGATGTCCAGCCGGCGTTCCCGGGCCACCTTGGCCTCGGCAGAACGCAGCGCGGTCAGCAGCAGGGCGGCCAAGCCGGTGAGCACCACGACGGCATACGCGCCGCGCCACCAGCCAAAGCCGGCGAACATTCCGCCCAGCAGGGGCGACAGGGCAGAACCGGCGGACAGGAACCCTGCCCAGATCGCGATGCCGCGCACGCGCTCCTGCATAGTCCGTGCAACCGACGCGACCAGTGCCAGCGACGCGGGGAAGATGGCGCCCGCGCCGAGTCCATTGATGGCCGAGCCGATCCACATGGCCTGAACGGTCGGCGAAATCGCGCAGATGAGCGAACCGATCATGACCAGTACGGCACCGCCGAGTACCAGTTTGCGGTGGCCGTACTTGTCGCCCAACACGCCGAAGGTCAGTTCAAAGACCACCACCGGGATCATGAAGGCCGCGGTGATCCAGGTCAGCTGCGAGCCGAAGGTGTTGAAGGTCAGCTGGAACTCGCCATTGAGGGCGCCGGGCAGTGCGTTGGCAATCTGTGCCACCATCACCGCCAGCGAGGCGGCGGCCAAGGTGCCCTTGGCGCGGGCCGGCGAGGTGTGCACCGGCGGCGCCTGCGGCGGTGGATAGGACTGCGGTGACGTAACTGTCTCCTGGCCCTGGCTCATATGGGACTCCTTGATGATGCGGAACGGGTAGCACTTGGGCGTGCCTATGGTCTGAGGCTTCTTCGCGACGATGCGAGTAGGTGTGACCCGCGCAACAGACGCTGTGATGGCCACAACGCTAGTGACTCAGACAACAGCGTGTCAAGTAAAAGTGCGTAGCGTTGTTTCACTCAGGGACCCGAGTCGGCGCCGTAGGGCCGGACAGGCGTTCCGGCGGGCCACTCTCCGCGCCGTAACATTCGCGCTGTCAGGAGTCGGCACCGCCAACGACTATCCTGTGACGCATGGCAACACTCCGCGAAGTCCAGAAACAGCAGACCAGGCAACTCCTTTTGGATACCGGCCTGGAACTCTTCGAGTCCAAGGGTTATGCGGCCACGACCATCGACGATATCGCGGCGGGCGCCGGCACCACTAGGACCACCTTCTACCTGCACTTCGCGTCGAAGGCGCAATTGATGAGCGAGGTGGTCAAGACCGTGGATGCCATCCTCACCAGTGTGGATGACCCGTCCCTGTCAACCGTGGTTGAACTGGGTAAGCGCGATCTGGTACGGACCTGGCTCAACCGCAAGTTCGATCAGTGGGAGGCAACCCGCCCTTACCTTTACGCGGTCTATCAGGCGGCCCCGATTGAGCCCGAAGTCGCCAAGACACTGGAGGACTGGTTCCGCGACGTAGCCGCGGATATGACCGCCGGGCTGGACCGGGCAGACCGGTTTGATCCGTCCAGCCGGAGCATCCGGTGCGTGCTCGCTTTCGGCCAGCTCGAGTACCTGTCGCAGCGGTGGATCAGCACCGGCTGGTTCGTGGACCGCGCAACCTGCTTGGAGACACTGACGGACTCCTGGTGCCACCTGCTCTCGGGAGATTGAGCGGGCAGCTTAGCGTTCGCGGGCTCCGGCCAGCAGTTCAGCTATCGCGCCACGCCCCAAGACCGGCTGGCGGTACTCGTCGCTGAGGATCTGCAGCATGGAGCCGGCATATTCTTCATTCGTCGAGGCGATGACGTCCTTGGCGAAGACCACGCGGAAGTTGTGAGCGAACGCATCGGCTGCCGTCTGGGCCACGCAGTTGTGCGTGGCGACGCCCGCGAGCACCAGTCGCTCCACCCCGTCACGGCGCAGCCGCTCGGCCAGATCGGTACCGAAAAACGCGCTGTCACGGGTTTTGACGATGCTTTCCAGCCCTTCCGCCTGCAGCCCCGGCAAAAAGGCAGCCTGTTCGGTGCCCTCGAAGATGAAGCCCTGGTCGTCGTCGAGCATGCTCAGCGTCCAGGTGGATCGATCCCGCCGGTGCTCGGTGCCGACCAGCAGCACCGGTACCTGCGCCGCCGTCGCGGTTTTGACCAGCAGATTTGCCGCCTCCACCACCGTGTCCTGCCGGCTGGCCAACGCGGGGTCCTCGAAGTACGCGTTCTGCAAATCGATCATCAGCACCGCAGTTTTCATGCCCTCCGCCTTCCGCCGGCCGTCATTGCTTCCATCCTGTCAGGTGTCCTGTGCAGTTTGGGTCTTGACGCGCCCGCAGACACAGGGTGTGGTGTGTAGTACAGGCCGAAAGGACAGCATCCATGCATTCGTTCTGGCTAGATACAGCAGACGGGATTCCCGTTGATACGTATGCCGGCCAGTCCGGGTTTGATTCGGTGGTGGCCGGAGCCGGCCTGACCGGGCTGGCCACGGCCGTCCTGCTCGCCAGGGCCGGACACCGGGTCGCGGTGCTGGAGGCCCGGTTCATCGGCGCCGTCACTACCGGCCATACCACCGCCAAGGTGTCCGTCCTGCAGGGCGGCCAACTCTCCCGTATTACCAGCCACCACGATTCCGCCACCGCCGGGGCCTATGTTGCTGCACAGCAAGAAGCGCAGGCGTGGATTCTGCGGTACTGCGACGAACGCCGGGTGGAATATGACCGGCGCGACGCCTACACCTACGCCACCACCCCGCAAGGAGCGGACGACCTGGCCGCCGAACAGCGCGCCAGCGAATCGGCCGGCCTGCCCGTGGAAGCGGTATCTGGCACCGGCGACCTGCCGTTCGCGCTGACCGGCATGCTGCGGCTGGCGGACCAGGCCCAGCTCCACCCAATGCGCCTGCTCGCCGCGTTGGTTGCCGAACTGCGCGGCCGCGGCGGCTTTGTCTTCCAGGGCATGCGGGTCACGGGAGTCGGCCATGCGCACGACGGCGGCGCCGGCACCGGGGCGCGGACCGTCACGGTGCGTACCGGGCTCGGTGACGTACAGACCGGGACCTTGGTGCTGGCCACCGGGACACCCATGCTCAACCGAGGGGGGCACTTCAGCGTACTGACGCCCAAGCGGTCCTACGCAGCCGCCTTCACTGTCCCGGGCCACATCCCGGCCGGAATGTATCTGTCCATCGACGCGCCAACCCGCTCCTTGCGCACCGCGCGCCACGGCGGCCGGGAGCTTCTGCTGGTTGGCGGCAACGGACATGTGGTCGGGCGGCAGAGCCACACCCGCGGCCACGTGGAAGACCTGCAGCGCTGGACTCAACAGCACTTTCCCGGCGCCGAGCCGACCCACACCTGGTCCGCCCAGGACTATGAACCGGCCGGTTCGCTGCCCTATGTTGGCCCCGTCCAGCCCGGCGAAAAGCGGATTTTGGTGGCCACCGGGTTCAACAAATGGGGCATGACCAACGGGGTAGCCGCGGCGCTGGCACTCTCGGCTTCCATCTTGGGCGGTGACAACCACTGGGCCAAGGATCTCTACAAGTCCCGCATCTCCGGCCGGGATGCCGCCAGCACGGCCGAAACCAACATGTCCGTTGGGCTGAAATTGCTGTCCGGATGGCTGGGCGGGCTGACCCGGACCACGCAAACTGCACCCCCGGAGGGCCAGGGAACGGTGGTCCGGGAGAATGCTCGGCCGGTCGGCCTGTGCACCGTGGATTCCGCCACCTACCGAGTCAGTGCGGTGTGCACGCACCTGGGCGGCGTCTTGTCGTGGAATGATGCCGAAGCCAGTTGGGACTGCCCGTTGCACGGGTCCCGCTTCAGTGCCGACGGAAAGGTACTGGAAGGCCCTGCCGTCAAGGACCTGGAGGGACGGTAGCGCCTTGGGTTCGCGCCCACGCACGGGTACGCTGGTCCGGATGCCTGAGCTGAAACACCGCGCGGCCGCCCTTGGGACCGCCGCCCTCATATCCTTGTCCTTGGCCGCCTGCGGTTCCGACTACCCCCTGGGTCCCGCGCAAGAATCCGCCGCACAGCAGGGCTCCTCGCTGTCCGGCACGCTGACCGGCGCCGGAGCATCTTCCCAGAATGCCGCCATGGACGCATGGGTGGCCGGCTTCGGTCTGCTCCATACCGACGCGCAGGTGCAGTATTCGCCCGACGGCTCCGGTGCCGGCCGCACCGCTTTCCTGGCCGGCGCTGTCGATTTCGCCGGCTCGGACGCGTACTTGGATGACGACGAGCTGGAACGGTCACGGAAGATCTGCGGCCCCGACGGCGCGTTCGACGTTCCGGCGTACATTTCACCGATCGCCGTGGCGTTCAACCTCCCGGGCATCACCGAGTTGAATCTTGACGCCGAGACGATCGCAAAAATCTTCCAAGGAGAGATCAAATCCTGGGACGACCCGGCCATCGCACAGCACAACCCGGGCGTTAAGCTGCCCGATCTGCCGGTGACGCCAGTGAATCGCTCAGAGGATTCCGGCACCACGGAGACCTTCACCGAGTATCTCCATGCCGTCGTGCCCGATATCTGGACGGCGGAGCCGAGCGACACGTGGCCCGCAGAATTCGCCGGCGAAAACGCCCAGGGGACCACCGGCGTCGTCAGCATGGTGGCCGGGACCAAAGGCGGCGTAACCTACGCCGACGATTCCGCCGTCGGAGATCCGCTGGGCAAGGCCAGCCTCAAGGTCGGCGATGGCTTTGTGCCGGTCAGCGCCGAAGCAGCCGCCACGGCGCTCGACCAGGCCAAGCAGGTCGAGGGCAGGCCGGCGCACGATCTGGCCTTGGAATTGGACCGGGCGACCACCGCGGCCGGGGCCTACCCGCTGATGCTGGTGTCCTACCACATCTACTGCACCACGTATGAGGACCAGAGCAAGGTGGACCTGGTCAGGGCCTTCGGGCACTACGTCCTGAGCCCGGAAGGCCAGGCCGACGCCGCGAACTCCGCCAAGAGTGCGCCGCTGTCCGAGGAGTTGGCGCAGCGGGCCGCGGACTCGGTCGACCGGATCAGCGCACGATCCTGACGGCTGACCGCGGCAGCCGGCCTCAGGCTGCGGCACGGAAGTAGCTAGCTGCCTGAACCGGGGCCGTCGTCCTTGGCACGCGGTTCGCGCAGCGCGGGGTCGTCCAGCATCGGATCGTCGGCCCATTCGCGCGGTTCGTCGCGGCCTTCCCGGGCCTGGCCATGTCGCCTGAGGCGCAGTCGCCGGCGCTCCGCCTCGGTCATGTCCGGATCCCGGCTGTAGGCGTAGGTGTCCTCGTTGCGGGGGATGTCTGGCTGCGACGATTGCTTTGGCGGGAATCCGCCCGCAAAGGTCCCGCCGTAGAAGTTCTTGTCACCCACATCATGGGTTTCGGATCCTCCGGACTCCACGAATTCCTTAAAGCGCCACAGCTCGTTGCGCACTTCCCGGTGGTCCGATCCCAGAGAGGACCCTGCCTTCTCCAGCAGCGAACCCGGCTGCCAGTCGATATGAACGTGCATTGACGTGGTGTCGGCGTCGATCGCTCCGAACGTTACCGTCCCGCCGTGTTTGACACCGCCTTCGCCGGTCCAGACAATCCGCTGCCCGGGCACTTCCTCGGTCACGGTGGTGTCGAATTCGCGCTGGGAGCCGCCCACTTTGGTGACCCAATGGTGCGTGGTGTCCGACGTGCGGATCACGGACTTCACGCCGTGCATGAACGAGGGAAAGGACTCGAAGCGCAGCCATTCGGCGTAGACCGTCTGGGCGGGCCGGGCGATCTCGACGGTTTCATCTACAGTTGCCATGATCATCCTCAATCCGCTGAGGAACGGCGCCGCGTGCACCGCCTTTATCAGCTGCCACTTGGCTTAACGCTACAGAACGGGCGTTGGCGCGGCAACGAATTGCCACGTTTGCTGAGCATCCGACGCTGGCCCCGCGGCGATCCCGCTCGCGCCGGGCGCAGGCGAACCGACGACTTGCATTAGGTAGTCTGTGTGATAAGCCACTGCGTTGATGTGAGGGGGAGGTATGCCGCGCTGTTTTCCGGAACAGCCAGAGTTCGGCCGGGACCGGCATGCCGAACGGGAGGTCTGGGAGTCGCTGGTGCGTACGCTGCCGCCGTCCGCGGCGCTCCTGCACTCGGTCAACATCATCGAAAACGGCACCGAGCGGGAGATCGACCTGCTCGTCATCTGGCCGGGCGTCGGTATTGCAGCCATCGAAGTCAAAGGCGGCCACGTCAGCTACGAGGCGGGGCAGTGGTACCAGGCCAGCAACGGCCAGCAGCACCGCATCAAAGACCCGCTGGTCCAGGTCCAGGACGGCCGGCACATGCTCCAGCGCTATCTCGGCGCCCAGCTGGGGCTCGGCCGGCAGGTCCGTTTCGCGCATCTGCTGGCTTTTCCCTACACGTCGGTACCGCGCCACTGGGACATTCCGGGCCTGAGGCGCGCCATGGTGATCGGCAGCCAGGACCTGAAGTATCCGGACGATGCCGTCCGCGAGGCAATCAACTTCTGCGGCGACGGCGACGGCGACACCACGCCGGACGTCGCCGAACGCATCTTGGCGCAGCTGACCCGCCCACTGCCCGGCAACGGAGCCCTCTCCGCGGCGGCGGAGCACGAGGGCCGTGCCGACCAAATGACCCGCGACCAGGCGGCGATCCTTGATGTCCTAAAAAACCAGCCGCGGGCACGGATCATCGGCGGGGCAGGAACCGGCAAGACGTGGCTGGCCTTGGAACAGGCCCGCCGGCTGGCCCGCTCCGGGAAGCGGGTGGCGCTGCTCTGCTACAGCCGGGGCCTGGCCCGCTACTTCGAGACGGAAACCGCCGGCTGGAAACCGGCCGACCGCCCAGCCCACGTGGGCATGTTCCACGACCTGCCCGTGCGCTGGGGCGCGCACCATCCGCTGGATCCCCGGCTGTTGACCAACCAGTACTACGAGCACTACCTACCCCGGACGCTCAAACGCCTGGCTAAGATCCAGCCGGCTGCCGAGCTCTTCGACGCCATCGTGGTCGATGAAGGCCAAGACTTCGGTGCGCTCTGGTGGGAGTCCGTCCTGGTGTGCCTGAAGGATCCCGCTGGCGGCGGGCTGTATGTCTTCATGGACGACGACCAGCGGATCTTCGGCCGCGAGGGCCGGCCGCCGATCGAGGCGCCCCCCTTCGTGCTGAACGAGAACCTGAGGAATACCAAGCAAATCGCTGCGCTGTCGGGTTCGCTGTCCACCGAACTGGCAATTCCCCGCGGCCTCTCTGGCCCCCGGATCCGGCTGGTGGAGGCACCGGCCGCCACCGTTATTGAGCGGGCAGATGATGCCGTTAACCAGCTGATTGAGCGTGAAGGGTGGGCCCCGCAGCAGGTGGCCCTGCTGACCACCAAGCGAAAGCATCCGGTTCAGCAGCAGGACGTGGATGCGCTGGGCTGGCGAGGATATTGGGGCGCCTTCTTCGACGACCGCGACGTGTTCTACGGAAACGTGCTGGGCTTCAAAGGCCTGGAACGGTCCGTGGTGGTGCTGGCAGTCAACGGGTTCGCTGATCCAGAGCGAGCCCGCGAGATGCTCTATGTGGGGGCCTCCCGCGCACGCAGCCTGCTGGTGATCGTCGGCGAGCGTTCCGTCCTGTCCAGCGTTGGCGGCCCCGCGGTGATCAAGCGGCTCACGCAGACCGAAGCGTGGCGACCGGAGCAATAGACGTCCGGAGCATTAGAAGCGGTCAATCAAGCACCCATTGACTTTCCGGCGCCTTCGGAGGATTCTAAAAATACTTATTCGGTTTTTAGAATTTAGCGGAGGTTCCGATGGCTACCACCACTCCAACGCTGCAGCGGGTCCGGACCGAGCCTGCGTATGGCGCCTTCTGGATGCTGAGGCTGGGATTTACCGTCCTGCCGATCATGATGGGGCTGGACAAGTTCTTCAACTTGCTCACCAACTGGGAACAGTATCTGGCGCCGTGGGTTGTCAGCCTGCTCCCCTTCAGCGCCCACACCGCCATGTTGATCGTCGGCGTCGTCGAAATCGCCGCCGGCATCTTGGTCTGGATCAAGCCCCGCTATGCCGCCTACGTTGTGGCCCTTTGGCTGGCGGGCATCATCATCAACCTGTTGACGCTGTCGGGGTTCTACGACGTGGCACTGCGCGACTTCGGCCTGATGCTGGCAGCACTGACCCTGGCCCGGCTCGCCACCCAGTATGATCCGGCGTGGCACCGCGCCGCCCGCTGACCGATTCGGAGCTGATCCGCCAGCCCGCGCCCGCCTTTAATGCCCGGTAAAGGCGGGCGCCACCTTGTCCAGGAAGGCCTCCCGGCCAATCCGCGAATCCTCTGTGGTGAAGGCCTGTCCGAAGGCTCGGCGCTCCACCCGAAGTCCGTCGGCGGTGGGAAGTCCGAGGGCCGCATCCACCGTCCGCTTGGCATTTGCGACGGCGGCCGGGGACTTCGCGGCAATCTCCCGGCAGGTAGCGGCCGCGGCGTCCAGCATGTCGTCCTTGGTGGCGAAGACGGCATTAGCCAGCCCGATCCGCAGCGCCTCTTCGGCGCCGATGCTGCGACCGGTGTAGATCAGCTCCTTGGCCCTCCCGGGGCCGATCCGTTGCGGCAGCCGCACGGTGCCGCCGAAGCCCGGAATGAGGCCCAGTCCGACTTCCGGCAGGCCGAACTTTGCGTTCTTCGTGGCGTAGATGAAGTCGCAGGCCAGCGCCAGTTCCAGGCCCCCGCCCAGAGCGAATCCGTTGACGCAGGCGATCACCGGCAGATCCAGGGTCTCCAGCACGCGGGTGAGGTCCTGCATCGCCGCGCTGTGCGCCTCTGCTTCGTCGGGCCCCATCGACGCCAGTTCGCGGATGTCGGCGCCGGCTGCGAACGCTTTCTCGCCCGCGCCGGTGATCAGGATGCTGCGGACTTCCTGGCCTTCCGGCGACCGGACGTCGGCGACGAACTGTGCCAAGTCGGCCACCACTTGGGTGTTCAGCGCGTTGAGCGAGCCGGGCCGGTTGATCACAAGGGTGGCCAATTCGCCGAGGCATTCCAACTGTATGGTTTCGTAGGTCTTTTCCACAGCCCCACTATGCCACGCGGGCCGGCGCGGAGACCCGATCCGGTCACCCCTGCAGCAGGCTGACCGCCTCGTCCACCTGCTGCCGGCCGCCCGCCACCGACCAACGATAGCCACCGACCTCCACGACGGCGGTGGCCCCGCCTGCCGCTTCGACCAAGGCCTGGCCAGGCAGCCAGTCCCAGTCCGGCAGCCCCTGCTGGTACCAGACTCCGAAGAGCCCGGCGGAGGTGGCGGCGAGCTCGCAGGAGGCGGATCCCCAGGTGCGGTAGGTGGCCGAACCCAGCAGCGTGCGCAGGTAGGGTTCGCCCGCGGCCTCGTCCCGCAGGTAGGTGTGGTGCAGGTACGCGGCGGCGCAGCTGTCCGCCAAGGGGGCGCTGGCGATTTCGCCCACCGGCAGGCCGTTCCGGGCCGTGGGCAGGTCCCGCCCGCCGATCCACAGCACGTCCTCGGCGGGGTGGTACACCGCCCCCAGCCGGGACCCGGCGTCGTCGGTCAAGGCCAGCGCGGAGCACCAGTAGTGGCCGCCAGTCAAGAAGTTGTAGGTCCCGTCCACCGGGTCAATCACCCAGGTCCGGCCCGAGCTTCCCTGGTGGCTGGAGCCTTCCTCGCCCAGGATCGAGTCGTCCGGCCGGAGCTCCCGCAGCGTGTCCACGACCAGCTTCTCCGCGGCATGGTCGGCCGCGGTGACGACGTCGGAGATGCTGGTCTTCTCCTCGAACGTGGTCACCCCCGACCGCATGCCGTTGGCCAGGGTGCCGGCGGCGCGCACCAGCCAGGCCGCAAGATCGGTATCGTCCAGATGGTCAGGGCTGCTTACGGTCATAGCTGAAGCCTAGCCAACGCAGCCGTGGACCCGGCACGCAGCGGGCGCTGCTACCGGCGTCCGCGCCGCGGCCCGCGGCCCTTGGGTGTGCGTCCGCCGCCGGGCTTGCCCTTGCCCTGGCCGGACTGCTTGCCCGCAGCCTGGCCAGATCCGCGTTCGCGCCGCGCGCCGGAGCCCTTACCCGCGGTGTTGCCCTTACCCGCGCCGGAGGCTCCGCCGTCGTTCTGGGCAGTCTTCTTACCCTTGGTGTTCTCCTGCTGTTCCTGCACCGATGGCTGGCGCGAACTGCGCGCCGTGCGGCCCCGGACAATCCCGATGAACTCCTCAATGGCGGCGTCCGTCCGGTCGGCCAGCCAGGCAAGCCCAATCTGCGTTTCCGGCTGGTCCGTGACCGTCCGGTACACCACGTCCTTGCGGTTGTAGAGCCGGGCCACGGACATGGGCAGGATCATCAGCCCCGCCCCGGAGGCCACCACCTCGATGCCGGTCTGGGCGCCCCCCATTTCCGCCGGGTCCAGGAAGTTCTCGTCCGCGATTTCCTGGTAGGGCACCTCGTCGTCGTACAGGGCAACTTCGTGTTCCTTCGGCGCGACCACCACCGGCAGTTCGGCATACAGCGGGATGACGCTGAGGCCCTCGCGGTCCACCGGTAACCGCACGAAGCTGAGGTCTGCCCGGCCGTCGCGCAGGATGGCGATCTGTTCGTCCTGCGCGCATTGGAAAGCGGTCAGCGGGACGTCCGGCAGCCGCTCCGACCAACGGCGCGTCCACTTCCCCGGCGTCACCCCCGGAACGTAGCCAACCTTCAGTCCGGGCGGGGCCGGCGTTTTCGGCTCGTGGTCTGCATCCTGCACTTCATCACCGTAGCGCAGGGCGGATAGGCTGGGCTCATGAGCGCGAAAACGTCCCAGTCCATGAAACCGGCCACGGCCGCCAAGAAACTGGGCATTTACCTGCCCGCGGCCCCGCAGGAGTTCCAGGACAGCCTGATTTCGCGCGAGGAGTTCAACAAGCTGCAGACGGATCCGCCGCAGTGGCTCGCCGACCTGCGCCGCAACGGCCCGCATCCGCGGCCCGAGGTGGCCCGCAAGCTCAACGTCTCCATCTCCGGCCTGGCACGCGGCGGCATCACCGAAGCGCTGACGACGGCGGAGATCACCGCGCTGCTGCAGGATCCGCCCCAGTGGCTGGTTGCCGAGCGCGCCTCCTTCGCCGCGGTGCGCGCGGAAGAGCAGCGCGTGAAGGAAGCCGGCAAGCAGGCGTGACCCGCCCGGGGCGGTGAAATGGCATTCCGGCCGCGCTGCGGAGGATAACCCCGGAAGGCCAGCATCGCGGGCTGGATACCCTCACTCCGCGCGAAGGCCAGGTGCTGGAGCTGATGGCCTTCGGGCCGGACCAACGTGGCGATCGCCGAACGGCTCTTTTTGTCCGCCGGCGCCGTGAAGAAGAATTCACGGCCATTTTCGGCAAGCTGGGGCTGGCGGCGGCGCTGCCCGGGGACCATCGCCGTGTGCTGGCCGTGCTCAAGTACCTGCAGGCCTAGGCTTGGTTCAGTCCTGGTGCAGCTGGATCAGGTTGCCGAAGCCGTCGTCGAGAACGGCGGCCAGGGTGCCGGAGGGGTCCGGGGTTGGCGGGCCGGTGAACCGCACGCCGGCGGCGGTCAGCCGCTCATACTCGGCCTGCACATCCGGCGTGCCGAAAACGATGGCAGCCATCCCGGAGTCGTACACCCCTTGCCGGTAGGCCGCGCCGATCGGGTTGTCGCTGGGTTCGAGCAACAGACCTGCCCCTTCGCCCGGGTCGGCCGATGGAACAATGAACAAGGAGAATTCGGGCATCGCCATGAGCTCCTGGAAGCCGAGCACCTCGGTGTAGAAGGTGAAGGCGGCTGCCGGATCCGTGACGTGGATGCTGGTCATCTTGATGCGCATGGCTGGCACACTATCCGCTCGCCCCACAACAAGGAAGGTGCATGAGCCCTCTCCGGCACAGCGGCGCCGGGGACGCACCCGGACGTTAACGGCAAGAGCCCCGATCCGAAGACCGGGGCTCTATGCTCTGCGTGCGCGAGGGGGGATTTGAACCCCCACGCCCTTTCGGACACTGGCACCTGAAGCCAGCGCGTCTGCCGTTCCGCCACTCGCGCGCAGTTGGCCTGTTCCGTCGGGGCGAACCGATTTTCCCGGTTCGCATTCCTCAAGAACAGCGAGATCAATAGTAGCGTGAAACAGGCCCAAATTCCCAATCGGGGGAGCCATGCCCCTCGTTGCCGCGCGGGGACGGGGATCGGAGGGCCTGAGCCGCCGCCCGCACCCGCCGCCGTCGTGATTTCCTGAAGTGACGTTCACCACGTTGCGGCACCGCCGCGCCTTGGGCAATCGTTACTGAATGGGGCCTTTTCGGACACGCCCAAGTAGTATCGAATGGAAGAATCGCCAGACCGGTGTGCCCTGTCCGCTTCGTGCAGGCAGGCATGCACGACGACAACAGGGAGGAGGCGGCCCGATGGGAATTCTGGACAGCATGGAACGCGGCATCGAAAAGATGGTCCGTGGCGCCTTCTCCGTGGGCGGCAAAGGCCAGGTTCAGCCGGTGGAGATTGCCAGCCGCCTGCGCCGCGAGCTGGACAATGGTTCCATCACGCTGGCCCAAGGCCGAACCTTGGCACCCAACGTCTTCGAGGTCAGGCTGGGCGACTCCGACTACGCCATGGCCGAACAATGGGGCGCAACCCTGGCCGAAGAACTGTGCGACGTGGTGATCCGCCACGTCAACAGCCAGAAGTACACGCTGCAGGGTCCGGTCCGCGTTTCCTTCGCCAAAGACGGCGGCCTCAAGGGCGGCGATTTCGAAGTCCAGGCCACCGTGGTGAAGTCCGACGGCCAGCAACAGCGCCCGACGCAGCGCAGCACACCCGCGGCGCCGTCGCGCCAGCCCACCCGGCTGCAGGCCGTGCTCGAAATCAACGGCCAGCGCTACTCGCTCAACGCACCCTCCATTGTGCTGGGGCGTTCCTCCGAGGCGGACATCATGGTCGACGACACCGGGGTCTCCCGCCGCCATCTGGAGATCCGCACCGAGGGCGGCTCCGCACTGGCCGTAGACCTTGGCTCCACCAACGGCAGCTACGTCAACGGACAAAAGATCATTGGCCAGATCGACCTCACGGACGGATCCGTCATCACCATGGGCCGCACCCGCATTACCTTCCGCCTGCTGCCTACGCGGGGCGGCGGGGCCTAATGGGGGAGCTTGTTGTCACCGCCCTGCGGTTCGGTTTCCTGATCCTGCTCTGGATCATGATCATCAGCATCGTCTCGGCCCTGCGGCGCGACCTGCAGATCGGCAAGCGCAGCCGCACCGGCAGCCCCACCGCGCGGGAAGTGCGCAAGAATCCGGATCTGGCCGAAGCCGCCCCGGCACCCCGGGCGGCTCCGCGACGGCTGGTGGTCACCGAAGGCCCGCTGGCCGGGCACTCGCTGGAATTAGCCGCCAGCCCCATCTTGCTGGGGCGCGCCCAGGAAGCAACGCTGGTGCTGGAGGACGATTACGCCTCCGGCCGCCATGCCCGCCTCTTCCCGCAGGGCAGCCGCTGGTTCATTGAGGACCTGGGCTCCACCAACGGCACCTATCTGGCCGAGAACCAACTGACCCGGGCCCTGCCCGTTGACCCGGGCGTTCCCATCCGGATCGGCAAGACGGTCATTGAGTTGAGGCCCTGACCGTGGCTCTGGTTCTGCGCTATGCAGCGCGGTCTGACGTGGGCATGACGCGGTCCAAGAACGACGATTCCGCCTACGCCGGCCGTTTTCTTGCCGTCGTGGCCGACGGCATGGGCGGCCATGCCGGCGGCGACGTAGCCTCTGCCTCCACCGTGCTGGACCTGGTCCACCTGGACCGCGCAGGCCACCAGGAGCCGGCCACGGTGCTGGCCGACGAAATCCAGACCGCCAATTCCATCCTCTCGGAGCTGGTGCAGACCGACCCCAAACTGGCCGGGATGGGCACCACCGTGACGGCCCTGCTGCTGCACGATGACAAGCTCGAATTTGCGCACATCGGCGATTCCCGTGCGTACCGGCTGAAGAACGGCGTCTTCGAGCAGGTCAGCATTGACCACACCTTCGTCCAGCGGCTCATCGACGAAGGCCGGCTCCGCCCCGAGGAAGCCGAAATCCATCCGCACCGCAACGTGCTCATGCGCGTTCTGGGCGACGTCGACGCCAGCCCCGAACTCGACCTGGCCAGCCACGACGCCGAGCCCGGGGAGAAGTGGCTGCTCTGCTCCGATGGGCTGAATGCCGTCGTGCCGGACCGCGTGGTGGAGTCGGTGGTGCGCAACGCTCCCACACTGCAGGACGCCGTGGACCAACTGGTAGAGCTCACGCTCGACGGCGGTTCCCCGGACAACGTGACCATCGTGATGATCGAAGTAGCCGAGGCGCCGTCCGAGGCCGCTGACACCGCCTCCCTGAACCTCACTGCGGAGCGCCCGCTGGAGTCAGGGGCAGCCGACGACGGCGGTGCCTCCCCTGCCGCCGCTGCGCCGGGGACCGCGGCGGGCGCCTCCCCGGACGGAGCCCCCGCAATCCTGGCTGGCACCGAGGCACCCGTCGACCTCCCTGAACCCCACGAGGCAATCCGCGCCGACGCCATCCGCCGCGAGCTGGGAACGCGACCACACGTGCTGGTGGGTGCCGCAGCGTTGGCCACAGAAACCGGACAGATCCCGATTGTCACGGCGCACTCCAACAAGCGGCGGGCCGCGGCGCTGTTGACCCACAAGGCCCCGGAGGAACCGGAGGCTCCCGAAGTGGACGCCGCCGCACCGGTCCGCAAGCCGTGGCTGATCCCGGCGTTCCTGACCGTCATGTCGCTGCTGCTGGTTGCCGTGCTGTGGTTCGGCTACCTGTGGACCCAGACGCAGTATTTTGTTGGCTCGTCGGACGGCCGGGTGGCCATTTTCAACGGCGTCTCGCAGAACTTCGGCCCGATCGACCTGTCACATGTGGACACGGTCTACAACATCCCGCTGGAAAGCCTGCCCGTGTATCAGCAGCAGCGGCTGAATTCGAGCATCTCCGCCCGGGATCTGGTGCATGCCGAGCAAATTGTGGAGCAGTTGCGGATCAGCAGCCAGCGGAACTGCCCCGAACCCGGGCCCAGCCCCAGCGCCGTACCGACGGTCCGGCCCAGCGGCTCTCCGAGCGCCGCGCCGAGTCCGGCCGCCAGTCCGGGAGCCGCCCTGCCGCCGGAATGTGTAGGTGGATAAGCCATGAGTAACATCCAGACGGCGCCCCGTTCGCGGCGCAACACCGAACTGCTGCTGCTCCTGTTGGCGCTGGTGGTTGGCATCGGTGCCAACATGCTGGTGGGGCTGGACCAGGACCGCGCCTTCGACAGCGACTTCTTCACCCAAGGCGTCACCTTGGTGGTGTTGGTCCTCGCGGTGCACGTAGTCCTGCGCCTCCGCGCTAAATATGCCGACCCGGTAATACTTCCGATCGTGACCGCCCTGAACGGCATCGGGCTGGCGATGATCCACCGGCTGGACATCGCCACCGGCGACTCCGCGGCAACCCGCCAGTTATTCTGGACCGGCATCGCCATCGCCGTCGTCGTCGCGGTTATTTGGCTGTTGCGCGACCACCGCGTTCTGCGCCGCTTTACCTACCTTTCACTGATCGCCAGCGCCGCCCTGCTCATCTTTCCGCTGCTGCCATTCATCGGCATGGAGGTCAATGGCGCCAGAATCTGGGTCAACCTCGGATTCGCCACGTTCCAGCCCGGCGAAATAGCCAAGATCACGCTCGCTATATTCTTCGCCGGGTATCTATCCACCAACCGGGACCTCATCCTGCTCGCCGGCCGGAAAATCGGTCCGCTTCAACTGCCCCGCTGGCAGGACATGGGGCCCATGCTGGCGGCGTGGCTGGTCAGCATCGGGGTGCTGGTCTTCCAGCGCGATCTGGGGTCCTCCATCCTGTTCTTCGGCCTGTTCATGGCCATGATCTACGTGGCCACCAGCCGCGTCAGCTGGGTCATCATCGGCCTGCTCATGATCGCCGTAGGCGGCTTCGTGGCTTTCCAACTCTTCCCGCATGTCACCAACCGCATCAACAGCTGGATCAAGGCCTTCGATCCGGAGGTCTACAACGCGATCGGCGGCAGCCACCAGATTGTCCAAGGGCTGTTCGGGCTGGCGAGCGGAGCGCTCACCGGTACCGGCCTCGGTCAGGGCCGCCCGGACTTGGTGACATTCGCCAACAGCGACATGATCATTGCCGCCCTCGGCGAAGAACTCGGGCTGATCGGCCTCTCCGCCATTGTGATGCTCTATGTTCTCCTGATCAGCCGCGGCATCCGTGCGGCGCTGGGCAGCCGGGACGCATTCGGCAAGCTGCTGGCCACGGGGCTCTCCTTCACTCTGGCGCTGCAGTGCTTCGTCGTGATCGGCGGCGTCACGCGACTCATCCCGCTGACCGGCCTGACCACACCGTTCCTGGCTGCCGGCGGCTCCTCGCTGTTGGCCAACTGGCTGATCGTTGCCCTGCTGCTGCTCATTTCCGACGCAGCCCGCCGCCCCACCATGACCGGCCCGGCAACCGGCAGCCGTCCCCCGGGTGACCGGCTGGGACGCCGCAGCAAGTCCGACGAACGGAACACCGGATCCACGGAGGTGATCCAGCCATGAACCAGGCCATCCGCAACACTTGGATCGTCGCCCTCGCGATGTTCGCACTGCTCTTCGGATCGCTCACGGTGGTGCAGTTTTTCGAGGCCGAAAACCTCAACGCGAACCCCTGGAACAGCCGGACCATCTACAAGGACTTCGACAAGAACCGAGGCGCCATTCTGGTGGACGGGGATCCCATCGCCGAGTCGGTTCCTTCAGACGACGAGTTCGCCTTCCAGCGGGTCTACAACGAACCCGAGCTCTATGCGCCCATCACCGGTTTCTACTCGCTGGTTTACGGCTCCACGCAAATGGAGTCGGCGATGAACGCCCAACTCTCCGGCTCCGGCGACGAGTTCTTCTACGAACAGATCGTGCAGATGTTCTCGGGGGGCCAGGTTGAAGGCGCCTCAGTGGAGCTGACTCTGGACGCCGAGCTGCAGCAGTTGGCCTGGGACCTGATGCCCGACGGCGTGAAGGGCTCCATCGTCGTGATGGAGCCGGACACTGGCAACATCCTCGCGATGGTGTCCAAGCCCAGCTACGACCCGAACGAGCTCGCCGGCCACAACACCGAAGAGGTCACTCAGAACATGGCGGGGCTGGAGGAAGTGCCCGGCCTGTCGCCGTTCATCAACGCGGCTAACGAGAGCCTGCTGGCCCCCGGGTCCGTCTTCAAGCTGGTGATAGCGGCTGCCGCCCTGGAGTCCGGCAAGTACGACGCCGATAGCAAACTGGACAACCCTCCGACGCTGAAGCTTCCGGGCACCAACGTTGAGCTGCCGAACTACGTCAACGGCGGCTGTGCCGCCCGGACCACTGCGGACTTCTCCTTTGCCCTGGAGCAGTCCTGCAACACTCCCTTCGCCCAGATCGCCATGGATTTGGGTGAAGACGCGATCGCAGAGCAGACCGCCAAGTTCGGCTTCGGCGAGTCCTACCAAATCCCCACCCACGTCACCGCCAGCCGGTTCCCCACTGGTATGAGCGATGACTTGCTCGCCCAGTCGGCCATCGGACAATACGACGTGCGCGTAACACCGCTGCAAGTGGCGATGACGTCCAGCGCCATTGCCAACGACGGCGTGCTGATGAAGCCGAATCTGGTCCGCACAGTGCGTGCGCCTGACCTGCGGGTCATGGACAGCCCGAAGCCCGAAGAGCTTCAGCGTTCGCTTTCCGCCGACAATGCCAAGCTGATCCAGGACTGGATGGTCAACGTAGTGGACCGCGGAATCGGCGGGCGCGCGGCGATCCCGGGCGTGGAAGTAGCCGGGAAGACCGGTACGGCAGAACTCATGGCCGGCAAAGAAGGCAACAACTCCTGGTTCACCGGCTTCGCGCCGGCGGACGACCCCCAAGCTGTCGTATCCGTGGTCTTCGAAGATGTCGATGTGGCTACCGGTTCTTCTCTCGCAAGTACAAGCGCTCAGCAACTCCTAGAGGCGGTGTTAAATAAGTGAGACCTACCTCGGGTATCACATTAGGCGGCAGGTACCAGCTCACTGAACGTATCGCCATCGGCGGCATGGGTGAAGTCTGGAAGGCGCAAGACCAGGTCCTGGGCCGCATCGTCGCCATCAAGGTCCTCAAGGAGGAGTACACCGGGGATCCGGGCTTCCTCAACCGCTTCCGTGCCGAGGCCCGGCACACGGCACTGCTGAACCACATCGGCATCGCCAATGTCTTCGATTACGGCGAAGAGGCCGGATCCGCCTACCTGGTGATGGAACTGGTGCCCGGCCATCCGCTCTCGGCCATCATCGAGCGCGAGCGGGTGCTCTCGCCGGACCGGACGCTGTCAATCATCACCCAGACCGCCAAGGCGCTTGCCGTGGCCCATGCCCAGGGGCTGGTGCACCGCGACGTCAAGCCCGGCAACCTGCTGATCACGCCCGAAGGACGGGTGAAGATCACCGATTTCGGCATCGCCCGGCTGGCAGACCAAGTTCCGCTGACGGCTACCGGACAGGTCATGGGCACCGCCCAGTATCTCGCCCCTGAGCAGGCGACAGGACAGACCGCCACGGGGCAGAGTGATATCTATTCCCTGGGTGTGATCGGCTACGAGTGCCTCTCCGGGTCCCGGCCGTTCTCCGGTGAGTCGCAGATCGCCATCGCTCTGGCCCAGGTCAACGACACTCCTCCGCCGTTGCCGGAGTCGCTTCCGCGGCCCATCCGGGCCCTGCTGATGTCGATGCTGGCCAAGGACCCGGCCGACCGTCCCGCCACCGCCGAAAAGCTCGCGGAGGCGGCCGATGCCATCCGCGCCGGCGACATCCGTGCCGCCGAGGCCGCCGTTCCCGGCATGTTGCTGTTCGAGGGTGACGGTAACACCGGTTTGATGACCGCCCCGGTGCCGACCACCGGAACCGCTCCCACCCAAGCCGTCAGCGCCGGAACTTCCCAACTGCCGGCAGTTGCCGGGGCCGCGGCCGGGGCCGAAGCCGCCGGCCTTGGCGCCGAACGGAACTGGACCGACGAGGATCTGGACAGCGACGAACCGGAGGAGACGCCGAGCCGCCAGCAGAAGAAGCGCAGCCCGTGGACCTGGCCGCTGATTGGATTGATCCTGCTTGTCCTGTTCGCCGTGGCCGGCGCGATTCTGCTGCCCATGCTGACGCCCACCGGCGGGGTCGAGTCGTCCTCCTCTGCCTCCAGCTCAGCGACACGGTCGTCCCAGAAAGCAACTTCGGCCCCGCCAACCGAAACACAGAGCGAGGCGCCAAGCGAAACGCCGACCGTGGAAACCAACCAGTTGTCAGCCAATTCGTTCTTGGGCCGGCAGTTCAGTGACGTCCGCTCCGAGCTCGAAAACATGGGCTACCAAGTGGTCCCCGATCCGGTGGAGAGCAACGAAGCCGAAAACACCGTCATTGACATCTCGCCGACCGGAACCGTGGAAGTCGGCGAGGCGATCACCGTCACCTATTCCACCGGTCCTGGCAACGTGACTATTCCCAGCGGGCTGGCTGGCCAGCCCGAACAGCAAGTGCGCGAGGCGCTGATTTCTCTCGGCCTAGTTCCGCAGCCCGCCGGCAGCGCAGAGCCGAGCGACACCGTACCTGCCGGGAACGTCATCAGCCTCTCACCGGATTCGGGCAAGGTTCAGCCAGGAACCGTCGTCACTTACGTCGTCTCCAGCGGTCCCGAGCAACAGGAAGAGACCCCCGAACCGACCCAGACCGAAACACCGGCGGCAAAGGCGACGCCGACGAGCGGCACCGATAAGGCGGGCAAGCCATGACTGGATTTCGGTCGGTCTGATGGAAGGAAGACAACCAGTGGACTCGCCGCGCATACTGGCTGGCCGCTACGAGGTTGGTGAACTCATCGGGCGCGGCGGCATGGCCGATGTCCTGTTGGGCCGCGACATCCGCTTGGGCCGCTCCGTGGCGATCAAGCAGCTGCGCGCCGATCTTGCCCGCGACCCGATGTTGCAGTCCCGCTTCCGGCGAGAAGCCCAAGCAGTGGCTGGGCTCAACCACCCAGCGATCGTTGCCGTCTACGACACCGGCGACATGGACCTGCCCGGGGGAGCGGCCCACGACGTCAAAGTCCCGTTCATCGTGATGGAGTACGTTCGAGGCAGGACGCTGCGTGAGTTCATCAAGGGCCATGAGCTGGGCATCGACGAATCGGTCGGCTACATGCTGGGCATTCTGGCCGCGCTCGAATACAGCCACCGCTCCGGCATTGTGCACCGGGACATCAAACCGGCCAATGTGATGGTCACGCCGGACGGAAGCGTCAAGGTGATGGACTTCGGCATCGCACGGGCGCTGGCCGATTCGGCAGCGACAATGACGCAGACCCAGGCAGTTCTGGGAACTGCCCAGTACTTGTCGCCGGAGCAGGCCAGAGGCGAAACCGTTGACGCCCGCAGCGACCTGTACTCGGCAGGCTGCCTGCTCTATGAAATGCTGGCCGGCCGGCCCCCGTTTATCGGCGACAGCCCGGTCTCGGTGGCCTACCAGCACGTCCGTGAGCTTCCCGAACCGGCCAGCCGCTTCAATCCGGAGGTGACGCCGGCGCTTGATTCCGTGCTGGAGCATGCGCTGCAGAAGGACAAAGCCGACCGGTTCCAGACCGCCGCGGCTTTTGCCGAAGCGCTGCGTGCGGCCTTGAACGGTGTACTCCACCCGCCGGCTGGTCCGGCAACGGAAGCGTTTCCCGCTCAGGCCCCAGCAACGGAACTGATCACGCAGCAGGCACAGGCGGTGTCTGAGCAGACGTCGGCTCTGTCCCCCGCGGATTACGCAGCCGAGGACGACGACGTCCCCCACACGGCCTCCTACGACCGTGAGCAGATGCCCGCTGCCCTGGCCGTGGGCAACGAAAACGACATCGAACCCGAACGCCGGGCAAAGCGCCGAGCCTGGACTGTGACGCTGCTGATCGCACTCCTGCTGGTGCTGGTGGGCGGAGGCTACTACCTGTACAACGTGCTCGTGCAGAATGCTGCCCCTGAAACTGTTGCCGTTCCTGCCGTGGCAGGTCTGGACCAGAATGAGGCCACCAATGCCCTCTGGGAGGCTGGTCTGAGGCCGCGCGTGGAACAGGAGTTCAGCAACGACGTCGAGGAAGACATGGTGACCCGCACCGACCCCGGAGTCGGCGAACAGGTGGAACCGGGCAGCCAAGTGTCGGTCTACATCTCCCAGGGCCGTGAATTCGCCACGGTCCCGGACAATCTGGCCGGCCGCACGGAAGCAGAAGTCCGAGACAAGCTTCGGCAACTGGGCCTGACGCCAGGGGACAGCGAACCCGCGAACAGTGCCACCCTCCCGCGTGGCAACGTGGTCACCACAAAGCCCGCTCCCGGCAAGAAGGTGAAGACCGGTTCCACCGTGGACCTGATCGTTTCGAACGGATTGGTCAGCGTTCCCAATATGGTGGACGAAACCGTCGAGGACGCCGGAGCCATGCTCGATGACGCCGCTGTCGGTCTGCCCTACCGGGTGGAAGAAGTCGAGAACGAAGTCGTCAAGGCCGGCACCGTCGTCGGACAGAGCGTCAAAGCCGGAACCAACGTCGAACAAGGCACCGAGATCATCCTGACGGTCGCGGTTGCACCTGCGTCGCCCGAGCCGGAAACCGACGAGGGATCGGATGGGGGCAACAACCGCGGGAATAACGGTGACGGCAACAGCGGTGACGGCAACAACCGGGACGGCGACAACTCAGACAATGGGAACGGCCGCGGCAACGACTGACAAAGCACGGCGCGGTAGCCCGGAGCTCCGCGCGCCGCGCCGGGTTTCTCAGTGGGAAATCAGCGGGCTGAGCGTGGCTGCACGTTCAGCGGTTCCCTCCGCGCCGAGCGATTCCAGCCAGTTGCCCAGCATCAAGTAGCCACCCTCGGTCAACACCGATTCAGGATGGAACTGCACCCCCCACAGAGGTGCGCTCCGATGGGCCAAGCCCATGACCACCCCGCTGTCGGTCTCCGCGGTGATCTCGAGCTGGGCGGGGATGGTACTGCGCACTGCTGCCAAGGAATGGTAGCGGGTGGCCGTGAACGGGTTCGGCACACCCTCGAAGACGTTCTGGTTGCGGTGGGTGACGTCGGACGTCTTGCCGTGCATCAGTTCGGGAGCATGGGTCACGGTGGCGCCGTAGGCTTCAGCCAGCGCCTGGTGCCCCAAGCACACGCCGAACATCGGCTTTGCCTCCCGGCCGCACCAGCGGATCAGCTCAATACAGATGCCGGCTTCCGCGGGCGTTCCGGGGCCGGGGGAGACCAAGACGCCGTCGCGGGCCCCGGCCAGTTCCACCGCCTCATCCAGCGTGACGTCGTCGTTGCGCACCACTGTCGTTTCCGCACCCAACTGCTGCAGGTAGGCGACCAGGGTATAGACAAAACTGTCGTAATTGTCGATGACGAGGATGCGTGGAGACTTGCTCATGTGACGATCGTGCCAATCGTGGAGTTACGGCGGATGGTAGACGGGTGGAGCCAGCAGCCGGCCCCGATCCGGGAAACGGGAGCCCTGCGCTAACCAGCAGCACTCCACTATGATCGGCCCGCGGCAGCGGTCCCGGCAAATGCGCGGCGGCGAACGTCACATAGATTGGCTAGACTAAACAGCTAGACGGCCCGACGGCGGCGGACTCGCGAGGACACTGCAGCCGGTCCGGTCCACCAACCGCCCCTGATGTCCCGGAGGATCTGTGCCCGACTCGAAGCGCCGCAAGAGGACCGAACGGCGTCCCGAAGAATTGACCGCCAAGGGCAACCAGCCCAATGCTGTCTGGTTTAAGCCGGTCATGTTCGGCCTCATGATCGTAGGCCTGCTGTGGATCATCGTTTTCTACATCACGCAGGGAGCTTGGCCGCTGCCGGCCGCAGGGTCTTGGAACATCATGATTGGTTTCGGCATCGCCATCGCCGGATTCCTGATGACGACCCGGTGGCGATCGTAGGCGGTGGTGCTGGTAGATAACGGCATCTACGTCAACGGCGTACGTGCCGCCACCCCGGAAAGCCTGGAGCAGACGTTCAATGAGCTGCGCCGGCACGGGGGCATGGCGTGGATCGGCCTCTACCGGCCAAGCGAGCCCGAGCTGGCCACCGTGGCGGCCGAGTTCGATCTGCATTACCTGGCGGTGGAAGACGCCCTGCGCGGCCATCAGCGCGCCAAACTGGAACGATACGGCAGCACCTTGTTCGCCGTGCTCCGGCCCGCCCGCTACATCGACGAGACGGAGAAGGTGGAGTTCGGCGAACTGCACACCTTCATGGGGGAGAATTTCCTGATCACCGTCCGGCATGCCGAATCGCCGGATCTGTCGCGCGTACGGCATCGGATGGAAGCCTCGCCTGATCTGCTGGCGGCTGGCCCGCAGGCTGCGCTCTACGCGATCGTGGACCAGGTCGTGGATGAGTACGAACCGGTGGTGCTCGGCCTGGAGATTGACGTCGACGAAATCGAGGACCAACTCTTCGGCGGCGACCCCAACGTTTCGCGACGGATTTACGAGCTGCTGCGTGAAGTCATCGAGTTCCAGCGTGCCATCCAGCCGCTGGAGGGCATCATCTCCATCCTGCACCGCGGCCCGGAGGACCACGCGCTGGACCTGGAGGTGGCCCGAGGCCTGCGCGACGTCCAAGACCACGTCATCCGGCTGAACGAGCGCGTCAATGCTTTCCGGGCCGTCCTGCAAAATGCCTTGAGCCTCAGTTCAACGCTGCAGGCCCAGAAACTCACCGAAACCAGCGTCGCTCAAAACGAGCAGGTCAAGCGGATCTCTTCCTGGGCAGCAATACTCTTCGCTCCGACCCTGGTGGCCGCGATCTACGGAATGAACTTCAAGGTGATGCCCGAACTCCAATGGACCTTGGGCTACCCCTTTGCACTGGTCCTCATGGTCCTGACTGCCTTCGGGCTGTATTGGTTCTTTAGACGTAACAAGTGGCTCTGAACGGGCGGTGCCCGGATAGAGAGGCGCGGAGCCCGCTCCCGGATGCGGGAACGGGCTCCTGGCCGGCTAAGGCCGCGGCGAACCACAGCGCGTAACAGTCAGCCTTCGTCGACGGCGGACATCACGGCGGCAGTGACGGCCGGGGCGACCCGCGAATCCAGCGGGCTGGGAATGATGTAGTCGGCGGCAAGGTCATCCCCGACGATGCCGGCAATTGCGTCGGCCGCTGCTACCTTCATGGCCGACGTGATCCGGCGCGCACCGGCATCCAGAGCGCCGCGGAAGATGCCCGGGAAGGCCAGCACGTTGTTGATCTGGTTGGGGAAGTCGCTGCGGCCGGTGGCCACGACCTTCGCGAACTTGGCCGCCGTCTCCGGGTGCACTTCCGGGTCCGGGTTGGACAGCGCGAAGATGATGGCGTCGTCGGACATCTTCTCCAGCGTCTCTTCTGGGATCGTGCCGCTGGAGACGCCGATGAAAACGTCGGCGCCATCGAGTGCCTGCGCGCTGCCGCCGGTGGTGCCGCGCGGATTGGTGCGGGCCGCGTAGGCAGCCTTGATTTCGGTCAGGTCGCCGCGGCCGCTGTGGATGATGCCGCGTGAATCCAGCAGCGTGACATCCGCAATACCGGCGGCCAGCAGGATCTCGGCGACGGCGATGCCGGCAGCGCCCGCTCCGGAGATGACCACCTTGAGCGAGGACAGCTCGCGATTGACCACCTTGGCGGCATTGGTCAGTGCGGCGAGAGCGACGACGGCGGTGCCGTGCTGGTCGTCATGCATGACCGGCATGTCCAGTGCTTCGATCAACCGCGCTTCCAGTTCGAAGCAGCGCGGCGCGGAGATGTCCTCAAGGTTCACGGCACCGAAGCTCGACCGCAGCCGCACCAAGGTCTCAATGATCTCGTCGACGTCAGTGGTCTCCAGGACCAGGGGAATCGAGTCCAGCCCGGCGAACTGCTTGAAAAGTGCTGCCTTGCCCTCCATCACCGGGAGCGATGCGGCCGCGCCGATGTTGCCCAAGCCCAGGACCGCCGTACCGTCGGAGACCACCGCCACCAGGCGCGAGGCCCACGTGTACTTCTGTGCCAGTTCGGGGTCCGTGTTGATCGCCCGGCTGACCTGGGCTACTCCCGGGGTGTAGGCGATGGAAAGGTCGCGCTTGCTCTCCAGCGGGGCAGTGAGGCCTATCCGCAGCTTGCCACCCTCGTGGGCGCTGAAGATTTCCTCGCTGGTGAGATCGATTCGTGCGGAGTTGCCGGTTTCGCTAGTCACGTGTGTTTCCTTCTGTTGATCCTTCCCATCACGGAAGGGCGCATGGGTGGCCCGGCCGGGCACAGGTTGACAGGAGCAGGTCCTGAAGGAGACCCGGCTGGCCGTGCAAAACGCGTGGGGCGCGGCACCTTCGACTCGACTGTAAACTGGGTTCGGGACGGCCGCGCAGTCCTTGGCTGGTCGAGCTAGGGACCGGATTTTCAAGGTTACCCGACGTCCGCGCCGCTGGGCCCGCTTGTGTCATTTACCGTCCGATTGTGTCGCCTTCCCTAAGGCAATGCTTGCAAACCTGCAGGTGCTGCAGTCTAGTTGTCCACGTTTTCACAGTTGTAGACCGAAGTTATCCACAGGCGTGTATAACTTTGGGGATTATTTTTCCGTTGGGCCGCTGATCGCCGGAATGACGTTATCCACACCTGTGGAACTACATGTGTGTAAGTTATCCTCACTGTGGACAACCCCTGTGGATAAAGCCGTTTATCCATAATTCGGGACGGAAATTCTCCACACTCTCACCCACAGGATGGGGACAAAGAGAAGGCGGACAGACACTGCTTCCGAAATGGACGCGGTGCCTGCCCGCCTGGGGCGGACCGGGATGCCTTAGGCGAACGCCTTCAACGCAGTCACTGCTACCAGGAGCAGGAAAATGGCTGTGAGTCCCGTGAATTGCACGATGTTGCGGTTCTTACCCTTGGGCGCATAGGCCAGCACCACGGCGGACAGCGCGCCGACCAGCAGACCGCCCAAGTGCGCCTGCCAGGCTATGCCGGCGACGACAAACCCCAGCACGGCGTTGATGCCGATCAGCACCAACAGCGACCTCACTTCACCGCCACGCTGCCGCTGCACGATGAACAAGGCGCCGAAGAGTCCAAAGATCGCTCCGGAGGCGCCGACCACGGGGACATTGGGCGCCGAGAGCAGGAGCACGCCGACGGATCCACCGAAGCCGGACAGCAGGTAGAGCGCAAGGAACCTCAGGCGCCCCAGCAACGGTTCGAGGTGCCGGCCCAGGATCCACAGTGCGTAGAGGTTGAAGGCGATGTGCAGCAGGAAGTTCGGCGAATGCAGGAAGGCCGAGGTGATCATTCGCCACGGTTCCGCTGGCAGGAAGGGATTCGGCAGGGTGTACAGCGGCGCGTACAGGAACTGTTCGGTGAAGCCCGGGATGACCCACTGCAGCAGATACGCTACGGCGCAGATGCCGATCAAGGTCAGCGTCACCACCGGCCGGCCCATCGTCGCGGCCCCGCCGTAGACGGTACGGACCGCCGGCGTGCTCCGGGAAGTTTCCCTGACGCAATCGACGCACTGGATGCCTACCGAGGCCGTGCGCTGGCATTCCGGGCAGGCCGGACGTCCGCAGCGTTGGCAGCGCACATAGGAAACGCGGTCCGGATGCCGCGGGCAGACGGGGACATCGGTCTGCGGCGGTTCGGCCGGCATTCCGTAGGACATGGAGGCGCTCCTGCTGGGACATGGTCCCCGCCCGGGGTTCCCGGGCGGGGACGGTAGGCAAACTTAGAGCTGCTCTACGGTGATGTTCTTGATGACCACATCTTCCAGCGGCTTGTCACGCATGTCAGTGGCCACCGCATTGAGGGAATCGACGACGGCGCGCGAGGCTTCGTCGGTGACGTCACCGAAGATCGTGTGCTTGCCCTGGAGCCAGGTGGTGGGGACGGTGGTGATGAAGAACTGCGACCCGTTGGTGCCGCGGCCGCCCTGGATGCCTGCGTTGGCCATGGCCAGCTTGTAGGGCTCGTTGAAATCCAGGTCCGGGTTGATTTCGTCGTCGAACTGGTATCCCGGGCCGCCGATGCCCTGGCCCAGCGGGTCTCCGCCCTGGAGCATGAAGTCCTTGATGATGCGGTGGAAGATGACGCCGTCGTAGAGGGGAGCGTTGGTCTCTTCACCGGTTTGCGGGTGCTTCCAGGTGATCTCGCCGGTGGCCAGTCCCACGAAGTTCTTCACGGTCTTCGGGGCGTGGTTGCCGAACAGGTTCACCACGATGTCGCCGTGGTTGGTGTGGATAGTGGCTTTAGCTGTAGCAATAGCAGTCATGGCACCATTCTTCCACGCCGTTTTGAGCCCAGGCCCGCCAGTGGCCGGTTCCGCGGTGAGTGAAAATCCTGCGTATTCCTTTGCCGGCATAGCCGTGTCCAAACACAGGAAGTAGGCTGAGGAGCGACCGTCACCATTTCCGGGAGGTAGTTGTGAAGAAAACCGATCGAGTAACCCGCGAAGCAGAAGGCAACGTTTTGGTCGCCGTAGAAACAGCGAAGGACTGGGCCTCTCCCAAAGTGGAAGCCGCTTTAAACTGGGCCGTCCCGCGGATCGAAAAAGGTATTGGAACGGCAGCCAAGGATCTCTCCCACGGCCTCGCCACTGTCACGCCGCGAATCCAGGGCGGGCTGGAGGGCTTGGCGCCCAAGATTGCCCAAGCCATGGATGAGGCGGCACCGCGGATCCAAGTCACCCTTGACCGTGCGACCCCCGCCATCACGCATGCCCGTGACAAGGTGGTCGGCGAGTACATACCGACCGTCTCCGCCCGGCTCGGCGCCACCGCGGACCAGGTCGCCAGGACCTTGGACAAGACGGCCGTGCCTGTCTCCGTCCAGGCCGCCGCGATCAAGGCAGGCGGATCCAAACGGGCACTGAAGAAGGCTCAGAAGGCGGCCGCCGAGAGCGCCAAATTGGCCGCCAAGAAGCTGAACAAGGCCCAGAAATCGGCTGCCGGGAGCGCCAAGCTGGCCGCCGCCAAGGAGCTGCAGAAGCAGCAGAAGACCCGCGGCGGCAAGGGGTGGCTGATTGTCGGCATTCTCGCCGCAGCAGCCGTGGCAGCGGTGGCCGCCTGGCGCGCTGCCCGTCCGGTCGAAGATCCTTGGAAGACACCGGTCCAGCCCACCACTCCGGCGGCCGCCCCGGTAGCGGGACCAACCGCCACCCAGGCAGCACCGACCGCAGCAACCGCCGAGACTACTGCGGGAACCACTCCTGCTGCGGCCTCGGCCAAGCACGTGGACACCGCGGGTACCGATGCTGCAGCCGGCACGGCTGCCCCGTCTGGCACGGCAGCCGCCGGCGGCAAGAGCGCGGCCAATGGCGCCTCCCGCTCGGCGCGATCGGCCGGACAGAAGGCGGCCGAAGCTGCCGACAAGGCGGAAGAGAAGGACGTCAAGGAGTAAATCCTAGCGAACCCGAGCATGCGAATGGGAGCTCCCGGATGGGGGCTCCCATTCGCCGCTTCTGGCCCAATGGGGCACGGTCCGTGCCTCCCCGCCTGCGGAGAACGGGACTGATAGATTCATGCCGTGAAGAGTGCCGCACCAGGGGTTTCGATCATCATTCCGGCCTTCAATGAAGAGTCCGTCATCCGCCAGTGCATCTACGCTGCCCTGTGCCAGTCCGTGGCTCCGTCGGAGATCATCGTGGTGGACAACAAATCCACCGATGGCACGGCAGACCTGGTCCGCAGCATGCAGCACGAGTACCCGGACGTGCCGCTCATCCTGCTCCATCAGGATGCCGAACAGGGCCTGATTCCCACCCGGAACTTTGGCTTCACCCATGCCACCGGGGAAATCCTGGGCAGGATCGACGCGGACTCGGTGCTGGAACCCGACTGGGTCGAGCAGGTACAGCGGGCCTTCGCCGATCCGGAGGTCATGGCGTGCACCGGTCCGGTGCTGTACTACGACATGCCGCTGCGCCGCTTTGGGCTGCAGGCCGACGACCGCATGCGCCGCTTTGTCCTGAAGCTGGCCAAGAAGCAGTACCACTTCCTCTTCGGATCCAATATGGCCATCCGGCGCGGAGCCTGGGACATCATCAGCCACGAGGTGTGCCTCGATGAAGAGGACCAGCTGCACGAGGACATCGATATTTCCGTGCATCTGGCCGACCACGCACTGAGGATCCAGTACGTGCCGGAAATGATCAGCGGCATGTCGGCCCGGCGGTTGGAAGATTCGCCCAAGGACTACCGGTACTACGTCACGCGCTTCGAGCGGACGTACAGCGCCCACAAGATTCACCGCCGTGTGTTTCGGGTACCGATGCTGATCTTCATGACCGTGTACTATCCGGCAAAGCTGCTGCGCCGGGTCCACCAAGCCCGGACCCAGCTGCGCGTTCCCCGAGGCGGGCTGTAGCCGGCTATTCCGGCGCCGGGCCGGTGGCTTCCGCGGCCGGCGCCGGTGCAACCAGCTTTGGTCGATTCTGCGAGAGCACGACGGCGGCCAGCCCGGCCAAGATCAGGCCGAGCCCGATGTACGTGCCCCAGGGCAGGCTCTCACCGAGGAATATGGCCGCCAGTAGCGCTGCCCCGGGGATTTCCAGCAGTATGAACATGGAAACCACCAGCGGGCTCAGAACGGCCAGCAGGTGATTGAAGACCGAGTGGCCCAGCAGCTGGGCAACGACGGTTACGCCGAGGATCCCGATCCAAGCCTCAGCGGGAAACCCCACCAGCGGCTGGCCGAAGGCCAGCGCCATCACCAGCAGGATCACTGCGCACAGCCCGTAGCAGATGGTGGTGTACGGTCCGGTCGAAAGCCGGCGCCGGACCCTGCCTCCGGCCATCGTGTAGATTCCCGCCATCGCCCCGCCGACCAGGGCGAGCAGGTCGCCCAGGAGCGCCTCATTGGAGAGCTGCAGGTCGAATCCGGAAATCACCAGCACGCCGACGAAGGCGAGACCGACGCCGCACAGGATCAGCCGCGAGGCCTTGATTCCGCGAAGCCTGTTGAACAGGACGATCCACACCGACTGCAGGCAGACGAGAGCGGTAGCCGCCGCCACGGAGGTCAACTGCAGCGCCGTGATGAAACAGGCAAAGTGGAGCGCCAACGCAACCGCCGCCAGCGCGCTGTAGCCAAGGTCCGACGTCGTTAGTTGCCGGAACTCCCGGCGGCGGCCGACGGCCGACGGGACGCCCATTACCACGGCACCGAGCATGTTCCGCCAGAAGGCGATGGCGAGGGCCGGCGCAGCAGTGGCCGCCATGATGGGACCCGAGGCGGAAATGCCGATCACGGCCAGCGTGGCCAGGAAAATGATCACCCCTCCAGCGTAGGGGCGAAGCGGGGCGATCACGCGCCATGCGCTAGCGAATGGACGGCAAATGCAACGAGGCCCCGATCCGCAGATCGGGGCCTCGTTCATCCGGTGGAGGCAAGGGGACTCGAACCCCTAACCCCCTGCTTGCAAAGCAGGGCGGCAAGAGGCGTTTGTGCTTTGTTCAAGGCCTCTGCCAGCTTGAACATGTTGCTGGCGTTCAGCTCCCGAGTCGCACTGCTCAGCAGCCGGGCAATGTCGATCTGCACGTCGACCAGTGCCAGCGTGGCGTGGCCAGTCATCGGGCGGAGCGCTGATGCATGCGGCCTTTATGTAGGCGTCGATGATCGGCTGCAGGCGCTGCCCGAAGCCCGCTTAAACTGCTTCCAAGCGGTCCTCGGCGCCAAGCGGTCCTCGACGTCGTCGCCGAAGTAGGCCACGCCGTCGTCGGCCGCGTCCAGGTGGCCGTGCAGGCTCAGCTGCAGGATCCAGAAGATCACGGTGGCCAGATGGGCCTGATCCGCGTCGATGACTAATGTGCCGTCGTCGACCCCCGGTTCCTGGGGAGGCCTCCGAACACAAGGGAACTCCGCGTTCCGGCCGTTCAGTGGCCGGTGCTGCCGGGGGAGGGCGCCAAGCCTTCCGCGCGCGCCGGGTTGAGCGCGTCGAGCGCCGGCAGGGCTTTGCCGTCCCAGTCGAAGAGGGTCAAATTGCTGTGGTTGTTGCCGGAGCCGGTCCCTGCCGGCACGCCGGGCAGCCAGCCGGGTTCCCAGACGAAAAAGCCCGCGCCATGTCCGGACGGCACATCGGCCAGCACCCTCCTGAGGCCCTGAAAGAACCGGGCCTGTCCTTCGGGCGTAGGGGGGTAGAGTTGTCGCTCCGGCAACTGTGCTGCGCTGCTGACCACGCTGGGTACAGAGTCACCGCTTTCCAGGGTCCAGGGATAGGCCGTCTCCACAATGACGATGTCCTTGTCGTACCTGGCGGCCAGGAAGTTGAGGTTCCGCCCGAGGTTGGCCAGCGGGCCGCTCCAAAAGGGGTAGTAGGTGAGGCCGATCATGTCGAACGGCATCTCGTTCCGCCGGACCTGATCCAGGAATTTTGCCGTGGTGTTCGCGTCGCCGCCTGAATGGGCGTGGATCAGGATCAAGGGGGGATGACCCGGATTGCCTTCCCTGGCACCGGCCGCTGCCGCTTTGAACACGGTGGCGAAGCCGTCCCACCACTCACCCCATTCGAACACGATCTGTCCCCAGGGCCAGAGCATGCCGTACGTGACCTCATTGCCCACCTGCACTATCGCCGGCGGCGTGCCTTGCCGGGCGAAGGCCGCGACCACGTCACGGGTGTAGGTCCTGACTGTCTCGGCGAGTTCGTCCAGATCCAGTCCGGTCCATGCGGCAGGAATGGGCTGGTTGCGCACGTCCGCCCACGTATCCGCATAGTGGAGGTCCAGGAGGAGGTCCAGCCCGGCGGACTTTGCCCGCCGTGCCAGCGCAAGGGCGGAATCCAGATCGCTGGTCCCGGGGCGGGGATTGACCCACAGCCGCAGCCGGGCGTAGTTGACCCCGTGGCTACCGAGGGCTTCCTCAATGGGAAGAGTCCGCCCGTTGTCGCTGACGTGGTTATCGATGGCCTCTTCCTGAAGAGTGAAGGAAATGTCGGCCCCGACAATGGGCACATACGCCGGTCTGTTGCTGGCAGGGCTGCCTGGTGACACAGTGATCCCTCCGAGCAGGGCGGCGGCTCCCACCACGATCAAGGGCAGTTGCCTCCTGGCTATCGGCCTCTCGCCGGGTGCCCACTTCGGGCCGTGCCGCGACTCATTACTGGAAGTCTCCGCCGTCATCTTTAGTAAGCCCCCGCACAGTCTTTACTTTGGAGCAGAATACACTCGTTGGGTTTCCCAGCGTCGTCCATCACAAGGTTTCCGATTTCGCCGAGCCGCCCGTGTACTGCCTTACCCGTGTACTGCCTTATCAGTAGCTGACAAGGCCCAGCAGATACTGGGGATACTGTACAGCGGCGGTAAGAACCAGGGCACAGACACAGGCAGCGAGGGTCAGCGGCGCCGCTGCCGTAGTTCGCACCGAGGTGGCCAGGGGGACGCCGGCCGCGCGTGCCGCTTCGAGTGCATGCAGCAACGGGACGGCCAGGGCCACAACGGCGTAGCCGGCGGCTCCCAGCAGGCATAGGAAAACGTACCCGTAGGCGCCGGTGGTTGCCTCACCGATCAGGGCAGCGGTGGCGAGCGTCGCGGAGATGATCGCGTACGGGAGGATCAGCCACGCCCGCAGGGGTTCCAGTTCCCCGGAGGTCTTGGGCGTCACCCGGAATACCACCGGGCGCGGCTGGGCTTTTTGCCACACGGCTGCAGCAACGCCCCAGGCGACAAACGGCCAGCGCGCCAAACCGTACAGCCAGTTCTCCCAGCTCACAACGGGCGCGTTGGCCGGACGCAGCATGCCACGGCGGCGCAGGAAAAGAATCATCCCCAGCATGCACAGGCTCAGCGCCATCCATCTGCCCAGGAACTCGAAATAGTTCACGTTGACCCACGGCGTGCCCGTGACGGCTGCCACCACCGGCAGGGCCAGTCCCGCTACGGTGACGATGGCCAGGAGAGGGTAATAGGACAGGGCGAACAGGAAGCGCACCCGCAGCCGCCAGGGGAGTCTGCGGATATGCTTCGGCGCCATGGCCATGAACAGGACCATAAGGCTGCGGGACCACTGGAACTCCTGCGTAATCATTGCGGCAAAGGTTCGCGGCCCTTCGCCGTGGGCCTCAGCGGTGTCTACGAAGGCGGATCGCCAGCCTGCCGAGGTGAGGAGCAACGACGTCGAAAAGTCCTCGGCGAGTTCGGGCCCGATCCCCCCGATGGACTGCACCGCCTGGGTGCGTACGGCGTAATGGGAGCCGATGCAGGCGGGCGCGAGCCCGTCAGAGTGGCCCAGCTGGAAGGGGCCGTGGAGGGTGGCCTCCCGGTGCAGCCGCCCCCGGGCGGACCAGGAGCTGGCAGCGTTGGAGTCGTTGACACTCGGGGCGGCAACGTAGCCGATGGCAGGATCCGCAAAGGGGCGGACCATCTCCGCCAGATACGACGGCGAGGGCACATGGTCGCAGTCCAGTTGCGCCACGACGTCGTAATCCCGGTAGCCCCAGCTGTCGTAGAAGTAGGCGAGGTTCCCCTCCTTGCACTTCGTCCGCCGCGGCCACTGCGGCTGGTGATACTCGGCGATGCCGAACCTGGTGGAGACCCGGACTCCGTGCTCCCGGCACCAATCGAAAACTTTCTGGTCGGGGTCCTCGTCGCAGAGCCAGACGTCGTAGGCATGGGGTAACTGTTGGGCCAGCATCGCCAGGAGGGTGTTCCTGGCCAGGTCCCAGGGCTCTGACGGTGCCTTGGTGACGACGAAGGCGACGCGAAGGTCCGGGACCGGAATGTCCGGGTTGACGCGGCGGAGGCGGTTAACCATCACCAGGAAGTAGCAGGGCAGGTAGGAGACGTAGAACAGCAGAACAGAGTTGAGTATCAGGCCCGCCCGCCCGAGGCGATGCTCCGGTTGGAGCCACCACACCCAGAACGCGGTGAAGACGACTGCCCAGACTGCCGTCAGCAGGGCGACGACGACGGCGTCACGGGTGGACAGTGCCGCAACGAACGTCCCGCGTGCGGTAGGAGGCAACGTGGCCCTCCGTCCCGCGAAGACCGGTCCGTCAGGAGTGGACGCAACGATGGCGGTGCTGGGATGCCGGCCGTCGCGGGCGCTGCCGGTGGGCGTGTCATCGGGGGCCTGGTACGGCGCCGGGGTTGTCGGCACCTTCAGGCTCTCGCTTTTCATGCGCCTGTCCCGGTGTCTGTAGCCGTGCCGGCGTATCCCTGTGGGTTTTGCTCCTGGAACCGCCAGGCATCCCGGCACATGTCGGCCAGGTCCCGGGTCGCCTTCCAGCCCAGTTCGATGCGTGCCAGTTCCGGCGAGGCGACAAGTTCCGGGACGTCGCCCGGCCTGCGGTCGGTCAAGCGGTAGGGGACGGAACGGCCGGTGACCGCCGCGAACGCCTGGACGAGCCCTAGCACGGAGGTTCCGACCCCGGTGCCGAGGTTGTAGCGGCGGCATCCGGGCACCCTGCCGGTTTCCAGGGCGAGCCGGTGCCCTTCAACCACGTCCAGGACGTGAATGTAGTCCCGTACGGCGGTGCCGTCCTGGGTGGGGTAGTCCGAGCCGAAGATACTCAGTTCCTGGTGCCTGCCCGCGGCGAGCTGGGCCAGGAAGGGCACGATGTTGCTGGGCACTCCGGCCGGATCCTCGCCCAGCCGGCCGCTGGGGTGGGCGCCGGCGGGGTTGAAATAGCGCAGCGCCGTCACCGACCACTCGGGGTATCGGGCGCAGAAATCCTGGAGGATGAGCTCGCCCATCCATTTGCTCCGGGCATACGGGTTCGTGGGACGGGCCGGCGATTCCTCCGTGAGCGGTCGCTCTGCGGCATCCCCGTAGATGGAGCAGGAGGAGGAAAAGATCAGGTGCTTAACGTCGGCGCCGCGCATGGCGTTGAGCAGGCTGAGCAGCCCGGAGACGTTGTTGCTGTAGTACTCCAGCGGCCGTTGGACGGATTCCCCGACCGACTTGTGGGCTGCGAAGTGAACGACGACGTCAACCGCGTACCTGGCGAAGACCTCGGCCAGGGCCGAGCCGTCATTGATGTCGAGCTGATGGAACGTGAGCTGGCCTCCGCCGAGCTCCAGGATCCTGCCGATCGCCGCGGGGGAGCTGTTGACAAGGCTATCGACCACCACGACGTCATAACCGTTGTCCAGCAGATCACGGCAGCAGTGGCTGCCGATGAAGCCGGCGCCACCGGTCATCAGGGCTGTTGGACGCGGCATCAAAGGGATACCAGCGCTGGCTTCGACGGACCTTCGAACTGGGCGCCGGCGACGCTTCCGGCGGCTGCCACGACTTCGTCAGGTAGCGAACGGAAGTACTCAACGGTCCGGCGAAGCCCGTCCTCCGTGGTCATCTCCGGCTTCCACCCCAGCCGCTGTACCGCCAGTCCGATGTCCGGGCAGCGGCGGATGGGATCGTCCACGGGCCGTCGATGGAATTCAATGCCCGACGACGAGCCGCTGACCTCCAGGACCAGCTCGGCGAGCTCCTGAACTGTCTTTTCCTCCGGATTGCCAAGGTTGACGGGCCCTGTTACATCACAGTCCAGCATCGCGATGAGGCCCCGAACGAGGTCATCGACGTAGCAGAAGCTGCGCGTCTGGGCGCCGTCACCATAAATGGTCAGCGGGTCACCGTTTAGCGCCTGGACGATGAAGCTGGAGACTACCCGGCCGTCCTTGGCCCGCATCCGGGGTCCGAAGGTGTTGAAGATCCGTACTATGCCCACGTTGACGCCGCGGCTGCGCGCATAGGCCATGGAGATGGCTTCGGCGAACCGCTTGGCCTCATCGTAAACGCTCCGCGGCCCCACCGAGCTGACATTGCCCCAATACTCTTCCGTCTGTGGATGGATGGCCGGATCGCCGTACACTTCGCTGGTTGAGGCAAGGACGAATCTGGCCGATTTGCGCTCGGCCAACATGAGCGCATTCTCAGTGCCCCCGCTGCCGGCGGCCAGGGTTTCCAACGGGAGGCGGTGATAGTCAGGCGGGGATGCGGGACTGGCCAGATGGGCCACCATGTCCAGCGGCCCGGCTATGTCAAGGCGCTCGCTGACGTTTCCGTGGACAAAGGTGAAGCCAGGGTCAGCTGCGAAGGAGGCGAGGTTGCTCATCCGACCAGTCGATAGATCGTCCACGCATATCACCGAATCGCCTCGGCGCAACAATGTTCCGCACAAGTGAGATCCCAGGAACCCCGCGCCGCCCATCACTAAAGCACGCATACACTGCCTCCGCCGCCCCCATGGTGCCCCAGAAGGGCACACTGCCAATGACTCAACCTACGGGCGGAGGCGGTAGCAGGCGCGGGTAGTGTGTACCCGTTTGTCCCTGCGCGGTACCTGCATTCGAAACAGGGCTGCGTGTCCGGGTACAGGTAGGGGACCGGCCGAAGTTCAGTTCACGTCGTCGGGGTGCTGGCCGATCCTGCCATTCCGGTCCAGCCCGGCCAGTTGCGCCATGGCCTCCGGGTCCAGATTAAAGTCCCCGACGCGCCGGTTCTCGGCCATGCGCTCCGCGGAGCTGGCCTTGGGAATCGCGGCGTGCCCAAGCTGCAGGTGCCAGCGGAGGACGATCTGCGCGGGGGTCCTTCCCGTTGACCTGGCCAGTTGCGCCACTACGGGATCTGCGAGCGCGGCGCCCCGGGCCAGGGGGCTCCACGCGATGGTCTGGATGCCATAATCTGCGTTGAACCGGCGCACGCGGTCCTGCTGGAGCCACGGATGCAGCTCAATCTGATTCACTGCCGGTACAACGTCGGTGGCCTTGAGCAATACCTCCAGATGCTCGGGATGGAAGTTCGAGACGCCGATGGCCCGCACGCGTCCTTCCTGGTATAACCGCTCGAGTGCCCGGTAGGTCTCCACGAACATATTCCGCTTCGGCTGCGGCCAGTGGATTAGGTACAGGTCGACGTAGTCGAGGCGCAGCTGTTGCAGGGAGGCATCAAAGGCCCGCAGCGCCTGGTCATAGCCGTGGTCGCCGTTTTAGACCTTGGTGGTGACGAAAATGTCCTCGCGACTGGCGAATCCCTGGGCGATGAACCGGCGCACCTCGCCGGCGCCGGATTCGTTGGCGTACAGCGCGGCCGTGTCGATGTGTCGATAGCCGATATCCACCTGTGGGCGGCGATGGCTTCGGCTGATCCCTGTGCTGGCCGGAAGTTCCCCAGCAAGGCGTACGCTTCGATGCGATTGTCCAGGGCGGGCTGGGCGGCGCTGTTCTGCTGGGTGGTTTCAGGGCGGTCGTCCATGGCTGGGGGCCTTTCGGGAGCTGTGGGTGGAGTGAAGCGTAGCCCTTGCAACCGACCCAATTACTGTGCCCACCGCTCCATCAGCCAAACCCATCTGAGGTTAGGCAACACCGCGCCGGGGTTCGACACCATAAACAAGTTCATGGCCAACGACCAAGCTTCGGCACTTACTGGCCTCCAACAGTCCAAGGCAGCACACCATGCCGTGGTGGAGAAGCCCGTTGTTCAGCGGGCGTTCGCTGCTATCCGCAACGCGGAGGGACGTACAATTTCGGAACAACGAGCCTACGATGCCGCGTTGAAGGGCCGCGAGGGCAACGACGACTCCCAATACGGCGACTAAGCGTCCAGCACGGCGGCCCTGGAGCCTCCCGGACCCTCAAGGAACGCTAGGCCGCCTGAGGACGTCACCAACAAGGCGGCGGCATGATTCCTGGAGCAGTTCAGAGCATGCCAGTCGTCGTCAGGGTCCTTTGCGGTTACGGGACTCTCTGCCACCATGAACTATGCGCGCAGAGCCGGGCGAGCCAATGTCCGCTGGTGACGAGAAACACCGGACCTCCACAAACCATTCGACGGATACGAACGGGAAACCAAGCAGCCCAACTGCGGGTCGCCTTGGACGAGGCCCGGGCACGACAGACGCCCGAAGCGGTGGTACGACTGGCCCAGCTGACACCGCCGCCGCTGCAGTCACCCTTCGATACTCTGAGATCGCCGGATGGGAAGCTCCGGACGGATCCGGCATCACGGAGAGAAATGGCCCGCTATTTGCGCCGTACAATTCGGGCCGCGCAATTGCGGGTCGCCCTGGACGAACAGCGGGGCCGGCCGACTCCCGAAGCCGTGAAGCAACTGGCCCAGAGAAAGCTTCCGACATTGATGCAGGGCACGGCAAGGCGCCTGACGTGGACGGACGGTTTCGGCGCCGATCAGTTGACCTCAGAACATGACCGGGGGCCGGTGACGGCCGCCCTATTCGGGGCTGAAGTCACAACGGACCGTGTGGCAGGCTCAGCATGTGATTTGTGGCGTGATCGCCGCGCCGGGTCACCGAGGCAGGCAGTGGGGTAGAGGCTCCTGTGCTGAAGCGGCGTGATCACATTCAGCCAGTCCGCACGTGGTGGGTTGGGGCGGGGCCCGAACCAACCAGCGCTATCGGCGCTGCGCAGGGTCTCGATGTAGTTCTGGAGCCGTTCCGTGCGTGCCCGGGCGGGAATACCACGCCCGCTGCGCGCCGGCCGTGCAGGCTTCGATGAGAACTTCCTGGGCCAGCCCGTGCCGATGCCCACCCTGCCCGGTGTGGAGACGGTCCTGTTGCCCTACACGCACTTCTCGGTTCTGCTGCGCCCGGATAAGCGACTGGCCGCCGTTACAGGACTGGGTATGGACGGCAGCAAGCTCATGGACCTGGACCGGGCCGGGATCCCCTGGCGGCTGGATCCCCGGCTGGCCCCCGACCTGCAGACGGGCGAGCGGGTCTACGCCCGGAACGACATCGACCGCGGCCACCTGGTCCGCCGGGCCTCGGCGGTCTGGGGCGACACGGCCGCCGAGGCGAAGCTGGCCAACGAAGACACCTTTCACTACACCAACGCCGCTCCCCAGGCGGCCAAGTTCAACCAGGGCATCGAACTGTGGCTGGGCCTGGAGTCTTACCTGCAGGAGCATGCCGCCGAATACCGGGACAGGATCGTCGTTTTCACCGGGCCGATTTTCAGCGCCCAAGATCCCGTGTATCGGGTCGTGGAGATCCCGTTGCGCTTCTTCAAGGTCGCCGTGTTAATCCACCAGGGAGAGTTGGCGGCCGTCGGATACGTGGTGGACCAGACGCCTGAGCTGAGCGAACTGCCCGACGTCCCGCGGCCGGAGGCCATCGACGACGTCCCGCCGCTGGGCCCGTTCCGGATGTTCCAAGCACCCATCAGGGACATCGCCGAGCTGACCGGCCTGGACCTGGACCAGTTGGTCGCCGTGGACCGGATGCCGATCGCCTCGACCCTCGGCACTGCCGGCGTCGGGTCCACGTGGCGGCAACTGAATGCCGTCGAAGACCTCGACCTGGACTTCGACCTGGAGGACTAGACCGGCTCGGGTTGGTTTGCACTAAAGCGGCTACGACCAGGGTCGGCATCGAGACGATTGACGGCATCGGCGGAGGGCCTTCAAAACGACCGGACACGAAGGGGAGCTGATGACGCAAGACCCACAACATAATGTCAGTTATGTTGTGGGCGGTGAAGTCAGGTGGCCCGGCGGACGACCAGACGGCCCGGTCAAACTTCAGAACACGTTTCGAGTTAGTGATGGCGGATGAGCACACCAACAAGACCCCGGACGACGTTTCAGTCATCTGAACTGAGCCGCGCTTCCGCTGAAGTCTTTGCGGCTGCGGCCGACCACCCTGTCCGGATTACCCGCCGTGACGGTGAGTCCTTGGTGCTGATGTCCCAGAGCGCAGATCAGGCGCAAGCATCACTGTTGCAACTGGCGGCCCAACTTGTCGCTGTCACTTGCATCCACAGTGAAGGCGGTGTTGGAATCGGTCACGCTGCGGCGTGCCCTCCAAGGTGGGTTGTAGCAGCTCATAGGATGGCCGGAAGATAGGGCGATGAGGGGGCGTGGAAACGTGGGCCGGTTATCGAATGCAGCGATATACGGGGTTGGCTCGATGATGGTTATCGTCGGCCTGACTAGTGCCTTTTTCTCCTGGCTCGGTTTCGGTGGGATTGATGAGGCCAATGACGACATCCGGCCCTCTGCGCTCCGGATTGGAGTCACTCTCGGTTTTATGGGACCAGCCGCCCTGGGGGCCGCCCTGGTGTTGTTCGTTATCGCGCGGGGCATTTGGGCAACGTTCAGGCGAAGCAAGGGGTAAGGGCGGGAGGGGACGGAAGCCTGGTCAGGTGAACGACACCTACCCGGCGTCCCAGCAGCCGGCGCAGGAATGGGAGGGCTTAGGCTCGTCCTTCTCTGTGCGGTGGGGTGAACGGGTACTGGCCCCGGTGAGCTACAGGGCCGTCGACATCATCTCCCAGCACGAAATCCACGGCCTTTTTTCTGAGAACGAACGCGACGAGTACAAGGGCGAGAGAGGCCAGAATCCCGAATAGCATCGCAGGCCCGCCGACAGCTGCGAAGGATCCGGCGTGTACACAGACGCCCGCGAAGATCACTGCCATGAAACTTAGGGAAACTGCCAGGACATTAGCCCATCGCTTTGCTCGACCGGGCGAGGCTCCGCTGGCCGCCGCGGCCGAAAGTAGTTGCCACGCTGCCAGCAAAGCCACCTCAAATCCGCCGATTGCAACCACGATTGCAGTGAGGTACGGGGCCGCCAGATACGCAACCTCGGGGTAGGCCTCGGCGTACTCAGCCGCGGTGCTCGGAACAATCATGACTTTGGTGAGCAATGCCCCCAGGGCAAATGCTCCGAGGAGAACACGGAGAGGTGCGACTCGCTGGCTGATCATGTCGGAATCATAGTTTTACCTGCATTGCCTGTCAGCGGACCTCCGTGGGCGCACCGGGCGCACCTAGTCGAGAGGGCTGTCAGCTCCCCGCATGTTTCCGCGGGGGCCTTAGGCGCACTAGGCGCACCAGACCAAACACGTATCACTACCATTTCTCTGCCGAATATCTACCGATTGCAGTGGCTTGGAGGGCCGACTCTTGGTAAGAACAGTAGGCACTTCGCTGTCGAAAACGGCGCTGACCTGCGGTGATACAAAAAGGAAGGCCCGAACCTTTGCGGTTCAGGCCTTCCTTTTTCCGGTGGAGGCAAGGGGACTCGAACCCCTAACCCCCTGCTTGCAAAGCAGGTGCGCTACCAATTGCGCCATGCCCCCGGAAGGGTTCGGCCGGTACCTGTCCGGCCGAGACGGAGTCAGTCGACCTTGTCGGTCGCCTTACTCCATGCGGATTTCTCCGCTTCGGATTCCTGCCACTTCTTGTAAGCGAACACGCCCGCAGCCGCGGCTGCCAACAGCAGCAACTTCTTCACGGTGTCCTCCCAAAATCGGTGGGATTGGTAAATCCGTGGGCGTACCAGGACTTGAACCTGGGACCTCTTCGTTATCAGCGAAGCGCTCTAACCGCCTGAGCTATACGCCCCCTGCCCTTGCGGGCCGAGATACGACTTTACAGCACGCCGGGCCGGAACTTCAAATCGGCTCAGTCGTCCGTCAGCGTGACCCCGATGCCACCCACCAGGGTGGCCGAGATGTTGTAGAGCACCGCGGACAACATGGCCAGCGCGGTCAGCAGAACCACGTTGACGACGGCGATGATGGTGGCGAATGAAGCCACCTGTCCCAATGACGCATAGGAGCGCAGGTCGAACCCGCCGCCCTCGGTGCCGGCGATTTCCGTCAGGAGCCCGTTGACGCGGTCGAAGATGCCGGTGATGTCCAGCGTCGTCCAGAGCACGATGGAAGCCACCACGGTGACGATGCCCAGCGCAACGGAGAGCAGGAAAGCCATCTTCAACACCGACCACGGGTCTACCTTGCTGACCAGCAGGCGGGCACGGCGGACCTTGGCCTTCGGCGCCGGCCGGACCAGCCCGGCGCTGCCGGTCTGACCCGCGGGGCGCTGCCCGCCGTTAGCCGGACGCTGCCCGCCGCTGGCCGGCCGCTGGGCGGGGCGGGCGGGCGTGCCGCCGCGAGTGGTACCAGCCCGAGGCGCGTTGGCCGGCTGCGGGCGGGTGCCCGGCCGTGGCGTTTTAGGTGTACTCACTCGTTACCTCCGTTTTCCGGCGCCGGCGATTCGGCTGCGGACTGCGTCATGTCTGCGTCCAACGGTACTTCATCGTTGGCCTGCGGCGCAGTTTCGGCGTCGGTTTCGGCGTCGATCGCGGTGCCGGTTTCGGGAGCTTCGGGAGCGTCCGGATTCTCGATGTCTTCCTCGTCGCCGCCCAGGCCCCGCTCGGAGTTCCGTGCCACGGCGATGATGCGGTCCTTCTTGTCCGGCTTGGCGAAAATGACGCCCATGGTGTCGCGGCCGCGGGCGGGAACGCCGGCGACGGAGGAGCGGACCACCTTGCCGCTTTCCATCACCACCAGCACCTCGTCTTCTTCCTGGACAATCAGCGCGCCGACCAGATGCCCGCGTTCCTCTTGGTACTTGCCCACCTTGATGCCCAGGCCACCGCGGCCCTGGACCCGGTATTCGTCGGCCAGGGTCCGCTTGGCGTAGCCGCCCTCGGTGACAATGAAGACGTAGGAGTCGTCGCGCACCACGCCTGCCACCAACAGTTCGTCGTCCTCGCGGAACTTCATGCCGGTCACGCCCGAGGTGGCCCGGCCCATAGGCCGCAGCGCCTCGTCCGTGGCCGTGAAGCGCAGCGACTGGCCCCGGCGGGAAACCAACATCATGTCGTCGGTTTCGGCCACGAGCCGCGCCGAGACGAGCTCGTCGCCTTCGCGCAGGTTGATCGCGATGACTCCGGCGGACCGGTTGGTGTCGTAGTCTTCCAGCCGGGTCTTCTTGATCAGGCCGCGTTTGGTGGCCAGCACCAGGTAGGGCGCCTGCTGGTAATCCTTCAGGTCCATCACCTGGGCAATGTGCTCATCCGGCTGGAACGCCAGCAGGTTCGCTACGTGCTGCCCCTTGGCGTCGCGTCCTGCCTCGGCCAGTTCGTAGGTCTTGGCCCGGTAGACCCGGCCCAGGTTGGTGAAGAACAGCAGCCAGTGGTGCGTCGTCGTGACAAAGAAGTGCTCGACGACGTCGTCCCCACGCAGCTGGGCGCCGCGGATCCCCTTGCCGCCGCGCTGCTGGGACCGGTAGTTGTCGCTGCGGGTGCGCTTCACGTAACCGCCGCGGGTAATGGTCACCACCATTTCCTCTTCGGGAATGAGGTCTTCCATGCTCATGTCCCCGCCGTAGCCCATCATGATCTGGGTCCGCCGGTCGTCGCCGAACTTCTCCGTAATCTGCGCCAGTTCCTCGCTGACAATGCTGCGCTGGAGCACTTCGGAGGCCAGGATGCGGTTGAACTCTTCGATCATGCGCTCCAGTTCCGCGTGGCGGTCCTGGATCTTCTGCCGTTCCAGCGCAGCCAGCCTGCGCAGCTGCATGTCCAGAATGGCCCGGGCCTGATCCTCGTCGATGTCCAGCAGCTGCATCAGGCCGTCGCGGGCTTCTTCGGTGGTGGACGAGGCGCGGATCAACGCGATGACTTCGTCCAGGGCATCCAATGCCTTGAGCAGGCCGCGCAGGATGTGCGCTTCTTGTTCCGCCTTGTTCAGCCGGAAGCGCGTGCGGCGGACAATGACTTCCAACTGGTGGGTGACCCAATGCCGGATGAAGGCGTCGAGGGTCAAGGTGCGCGGCACGCCGTCGACAATTGCCAGCATGTTGGCCGCGAAGTTTTCCTGCAGCGAGGTGTGCTTGTAGAGGTTGTTCAGCACCACCTTGGCCACGGCGTCGCGCTTGAGCACAATGACCAGGCGCTGGCCGGTACGGCCCGACGTCTCGTCGCGCAGGTCCGCGATGCCGGCGACCTTGCCGTCCTTGGCCAGTTCGGCGATTTTCATCGCCAGATTGTCCGGGTTCGCCTGGTAGGGAAGTTCGGTGACGACCAGGCAGGTGCGGCCCTGGATTTCCTCTACATTGACCACCGCCCGCATGGTGATCGAGCCGCGGCCGGTGCGGTAGGCGTCTTCGATGCCCTTGTGGCCCAGGATCTGCGCACCGGTGGGGAAGTCAGGTCCCTTGATCCGCTGGATCAGGGCCTCGAGGAGTTCCTCGCGGTTGGCGGTCGGATTATCCAGGTACCACTGGACGCCCTCGGCCACTTCGCGCAGGTTGTGCGGCGGTATGTTGGTGGCCATGCCGACGGCGATGCCCGAGGATCCGTTGACCAGCAGGTTCGGGAAGCGGGCCGGCAGGACGGTTGGTTCCTGGTTCTTGCCGTCATAGTTGTCCTGGAAATCGACGGTGTCTTCGTCGATGTCGCGGACCATTTCCAGCGCCAGCGGCGCCATCTTGGTTTCGGTGTACCGCGGGGCGGCAGCGCCGTCGTTGCCGGGCGAGCCGAAGTTGCCCTGTCCCAACGCCAGCGGGTAACGCATGGTCCAGTCCTGGATCAGCCGGACCAGGGCATCGTAGATGGCCATGTCGCCGTGCGGGTGGTACTGGCCCATGACCTCGCCCACCACGCGCGCGCATTTGTTGAAGGATCGCTCCGGCCGGTAGCCGCCGTCGAACATCGCGTAGATGACGCGCCGGTGCACCGGCTTGAGACCATCACGGACGTCCGGCAGCGCGCGGCCCACGATAACCGCCATGGCATAGTCCAAGTAGGACCGCTGCATTTCGGTCTGCAGGTCCACCTGCTCCACCCGGTCGGTGAGGATTTCGCCCTCGATCGGCTCTTCGCCGATGCCTTCAGGCAGGTCCGGCGTCTCTTCGTCGCTCATCGTTTCAGTTCCTTTACGTCAAAGCCTGGTCGCGGTCCGCTGCCCATGGGCTCGCCATTGGCGGGTCCATAGGGGACGCGCTAGATATCGAGGAAGCGGACGTCCTTGGCATTCTGCTGGATGAAGGAGCGCCGGGATTCGACGTCCTCTCCCATCAGCACCGAGAAGGTCTGGTCCGCTGCGGCAGCGTCCTCCATGGTCACCTGCAGCAGCGTGCGGTGGTCCGGGTCCATGGTGGTGTCCCACAGTTCCGTGTAGTCCATCTCGCCCAGGCCCTTGTACCGCTGGATGCCGTTTTCCTTGGGCAGCCGCTGGTTGTTCGCCAGGCCGCGGCGGACGGTTTCGTCCCGCTCGCGGTCACTGAACACATAGTCGTGCGAGTGGTTCGACCACTTGATCCGGTACAGCGGCGGCTGCGCGAGGTACACGTAGCCGTTCTCGATCAATGGCCGCATGTACCGGAACAACAGGGTCAGCAGCAGCGTGGTGATGTGCTGGCCGTCCACGTCGGCGTCGGCCATCAAGATAATTTTGTGGTACCGGGCCTTCTCGACGTCGAAGTCCTCGCCGATGCCGGCGCCGAAGGCGGTGATCATGGACTGGACTTCGGCGTTGCCCAGTGCTCGGTCCAGCCTGGCCCGCTCCACGTTCAGGATCTTGCCGCGCAGGGGCAGGATGGCCTGGGTTTCCGGGTTCCGGCCGCGGACGGCAGATCCACCGGCCGAGTCACCCTCCACGATGTAGATTTCCGACTTGGATGGATCGCGGGACGAGCAGTCCTTGAGCTTGCCCGGCATGCCGCCGGATTCCAGCAGTCCCTTGCGCCGGGTGGATTCGCGTGCCTTCCGCGCGGCCAGCCGGGCCTGCGAAGCCTGGATGGACTTGCGGATCACATCGCGGGCCGGGCCCGGATTGCGTTCCAGCCAGTCGCCGAGTCCGTCCGTGACAACACGCTGCACAAACCCCTTGGCCTCGGAGTTGCCCAGTTTGGTCTTGGTCTGGCCCTCGAACTGGGGCTCGCCCAGCTTCATGGAGACGACGGCAGTCAGGCCCTCGCGGATGTCATCGCCGGTGAGGTTGTCTTCCTTCTCCTTGATCAGGTTCTTTTCCCGCGCGTAGCGGTTGATCAGGGACGTCATCGCGGCACGGAAGCCCTCTTCGTGGGTGCCGCCTTCATGCGTGTTGATGGTGTTCGCGTAGGTGTGGACGCTCTCCGAGTAGGAGGTGGTCCACTGCATCGCGATTTCCACCGAGAGCTTCCGCTCCGTGTCCTCGGTCTCGAAGGCGATGACCTCGGGGTGGATGACTTCCACCTTCTTGGAGGAGTTCAGGTGGGTGACGTAGTCCAACAGCCCGTGGTCGTACTTGTAGACGACCTGGCGGTGTTCGGCCGTGGTCTCGACCTCGGAACCGGCGGAGTCCAGGTCCACGTCTTCGCTGTCCGGGGCGTGGGTTTCCGGACGCCGCTCATCGGTCAGGATGATCTTCAGGCCCTTGTTCAGGAAGGCCATCTGCTGGAACCGGGCGCGCAGCGTCTCAAAGTCGTACTCGGTGGATTCGAAGATTTCCGGATCGGCCCAGAAAGTCTGTGACGTACCGGTCTCGGTGGTCTCCTCGCCGCGGCGAAGGTCGCCCACCGGCATGCCGCCGTTGGCGAACGACTGTTGCCAGACGTAGCCCTGGCGGCGGATCTCGGTTTCCACCCGGGCGGACAAGGCGTTGACCACGGAGATGCCGACGCCGTGCAGGCCGCCGGAGACCGCGTACCCGCCGCCGCCGAATTTGCCGCCGGCGTGCAGGATGGTCATGACCACCTGGACCGTCGGCTTGCCTTCGGTCGGGTGCATGTCAACGGGGATGCCGCGGCCGTTGTCCACCACCCGGACGCCGCCGTCGGCCAGCAGCGTGACATCGATTGTGTCGCAGTAACCCGCAAGCGCTTCATCAACGGAGTTGTCCACGACTTCGTAGACCAAATGGTGCAGACCACGCGGACCGGTGGAACCGATGTACATGCCCGGCCGCTTGCGGACGGCTTCCAGGCCTTCGAGGACAGTGATGTCGCTGGCGTCGTAATGCTTGCCGTCGTTGCCCTCTGCCATTGCGGGTTCTGCGCCGGTGTTTTCCAGCTCGTTGTCCTCTGCCACAGTTGCCGTTGACTCCTTGTGTTCCGTCCGGATGGACTCGTGTGTCGGCGCCCTTCCACACTGAGGACGGGCGCCGCCCAGTCAATTCTACCGTGTCAGGGCGGTGAAACCTGCACAAACATGGCTCTAAGCGGCACGGAAAGCGGCTTTTAACGCCTCCGCCGGGTACTTGATGGGACCGTATATGTCCGTAGGGCCCCGCAGCGCTCTGCATGCCGTTTACGCAAGCGCGTCCCGGATGCTTCCGGATTGCACGTTTCGAGGGCTGGATTTAGCCGTAGGTATCCCGCGGTCCGCGGCCGCTGACGGTCCGTTTGCCCTTGCGCCAGTTGGGCGCGGCGGGTGCAAGGACCTGAATTTTGGTCACGACGCCGGGGCCCAGCTTTTCGCCGAACCGCTTCAGCAATGCAGCGTTCATCAGCCTCAACTGCGTGGCCCAGGCGGTGGAATCGCAGCGCACTTGCACCGTCGTGTCCTCGAAGCTTTCGGGCCGGCAGTGGGCTGCAATGTCCGCCCCGACCAATTCATCCCACCGCGAAATTACTGACCCGACGGCCACGGGGGAGTTCCAGCCGCGTTCTGCGACGAACCGGTCGAATACGCGGCCCAGTCCTTGCGGGTCGCGGCCGAAATCCTGCGGCGCGGCAACCGGCCGATTACCCCGGGATTGACGACGGCGGCTGTTGGCCCGGGTGCGCACGTCACCGCGGGCCGCAGCTGCCAAGCGAACCCTGTTGAGGACCGCCTTCGCCGCGTCCAAATCTTCCTCCCCGCCGGCGCCCAGGGCCGGTTCCGCTGCCGGCGGTTTGGCGGGCTGCGCATGCCCCACCAGGTCCGGCAGGCCGGTTTGTGCCACCGGGTCTGCTTGTTCCTGCGGGTTCGGCTGGCGCTCAGACGGTTTCCTGGCCACTGGCCACGCCTCCCGGAACCACCTTGAACTGTTCGCCGCTCAGGGCTTCGGGGATGTCCTCGGCCACGGCGGCGGTAACGATCACCTGCTCCGCATTGGCAACGATGCCGGCGAGCTTTGACCGGCGCTGGTTGTCCAGTTCGGCAAAAACGTCGTCCAGGATCAGCACCGGAGCCGCGCCGGGGGCCGGGTCGTCTTCGCAGAACACGTAGTAGGACGCCAGCCGCAGGGCCAGCGCCAGGGACCAGGTTTCGCCGTGAGAGGCATACCCCTTGGCGGGCGCCTGTCCCAGCATCAGTTCGAGCTCATCGCGGTGGGGCCCGACCAGCGAGATTCCGCGTTCCACTTCGCGCTTGCGTTGCTGTTTGAAGGCGGCAAGGTACAGCTCTGCCAGCTCCGCCGCGCTCAGGCTTGCCAGCGGCGGAAGGCCTGCACCGCCGTCGTTCTCTACCTCGCCGTCATCCGATAGCTGGCTATGGATGGTGGATCGGTACACGGCGGCAGCCTGTTTGGAGCCATCCGTCAGCGCGGCGTAGGCCGCGTTCAGGTGCGGCTGCAGGAGGTCCACCAGTTCCAGCCTGGCCTTCAGCAGCGCGGCCCCGGCCTCTGCCATGTGCTGGTCCCAAACCTCCAGCGTCGATTCATGGGCCGAGGTGAACCGTCCGCTGGCGCGGGCAGACTTGAGCAGCGCGTTGCGCTGTTTGAGAACGCGTTCAAAATCGCTGCGCGTGGCCGCGTGGTGCGGAACCAGGCTGGCCAGCAGTTCGTCCAGGAAGCGTCGCCGGTTGGACGGGTCGCCTTTGACCAGTGCCAGGTCTTCGGGGGCGAAGAGCACCGTGCGCAGGTGGCCCAGAATGTCGCGGGCACGCACCGGAGCGCCTCGGTTGATGCGCGCCCTGTTGGCCTTGCCGGCGGTGATTTCCAACTCCAGCGAAATGCTGCGTCCGCCGCGGTCTACCCGGGCCCGCACCAGCGAACGTGGACTGTCGAACCGGATCAGCGGTGCGTCATTGCTGACCCGATGCGATGAAAGCGACGCCAGATAGCCGATGGCCTCGACGATGTTGGTCTTGCCCACCCCGTTGGATCCAACAAACACGGTGACGCCCGGCTTCAGGGCGATGTCCAGCTGCGGGTAGGTGCGGAAATCGGTCAGCGAAAGGAATTCAACAAACAATGCGGTACTGCTACTTCGGCTCGGTGCCGGGGTTGGGCTGGGGCTGTCCGGGCTTCCTGACGGCGTGCCCGCCAAACTGATTGCGCAGCGCGGCCACCATCTTCATGGCGGGGGCATCATTTTCGCGTGACGCGAACCGCGCAAACAATGCCGCGGTGATGGCCGGGGCGGGAACAGCATGCGCGATGGCTTCTTCCACCGTCCACCGGCCTTCGCCGGAATCCTCCACGTACCCGCTGGTCTGGCTCAGACCGGGGTCCTCTGCGAGGGCTTTCACCATGAGGTCCAGCAGCCAAGACCGGACCACCGTCCCCTTTTGCCACGCCCGGAAAGTGCCCGGGACATCTTTGATGATGTCCTTGGCCTCCAGCAGTTCGTACCCCTCGGCATACGCCTGCATCAGCCCGTACTCGATCCCGTTGTGCACCATTTTTGCGTAGTGCCCGGCTCCGACGTCGCCCACATGGACGAAGCTTTCCTCCCGCGGACCCTCCGGCCTCAATGCGTCGAAGAGCGGCATCGCTGCCTCGACCAGTTCGGCACGACCGCCGGCCATCAATCCGTAGCCATTCGCCAGACCCCACACGCCGCCCGAAACGCCGACATCGAGGAAACCGATCTCCCGGTCGGCCAGGAGCGCTTCGTGGTCCCGGTCCGCGGTGAACTTCGAGTTGCCGCCGTCGATCACCAGGTCCCCGGCGGAGAGCTTGCCCGCCAGTTCGCTGATGACTGCGTCGGTAACCGAACCAGAGGGCACCATCACCCACACGGTGCGCGGGCTAGGCAGCGATTGGATCAATTCGTCGACCGTTGCGGTGTCGCTGACGTCGGGGTTCCGGTCATACCCGGTGACCTCGATGCCGCCGTCCCGAAGCCGCTGCCGCATATTGAAACCCATCCGTCCCAAGCCGATCAGTCCGATGTGCATGCTGCTCACTCTTTCCTCTCGTCAATGGGCGGTTCGGGGGCCGGTTACTGGTTGGGCAACCTCACTGGCATCAGCAGGTAACGGTAGTCTTCCTTGTCTTCGCCCTCGAGGTCGTCCTGGGCAGATATGACCGCCGGCTTCGGCGGCGTGGTGAAGGAAAACCGGACATATTTGCTGTCGAACGCGCTCAAGCCTTCGGAAAGGTAGTGCGGATTGAAGGCGACGGTGATCTCGTCGCCCGTCAGCGCAGCCTCGATCGCCTCTGAAGCCTGGGCGTCTTCACCTGTTCCGGCGTCCAAGGTCAAGAGGCCGTCAGTGAAGGCCAGACGGACCGGGGTGTTGCGCTCGGCCACGAGCGAAACACGGCGGACGGCTTCGATCAGCGTGGTGGTTTCAACAGTTGCATGGATCGGCGTGTTGTCCGGGAACAACGAACGGATCTTGGGATAGTCACCGTCCACCAGCAGCGAGGTGGTCCGGCGGCCGCCGCTTTCGAAGCCGATCAGTTCGCTGTTGTCGGACAGGGCAATGTTGAGGTCGCCGGAGCCGCCAAGGGTCTTGGCCACTTCACTCAAGGTTTTGGCTTTAACCAGTGCGCTGGTGGAGATGCCCGGGGTTGTCGGGCGCCAGTTGAGTTCGCGAAGTGCCAGACGGTAGCGGTCCGTCGACAGCAAGGTGATCAGATCGCCTTCGATTTCCATTCGGACACCGGTCAGGATGGGCAGGGTGTCGTCGCGGCTCGCCGCAATGATCACCTGGCTAACGGCCTGGGCGAAAGCCTCGCCGTCCACGACCCCGCTGACATCCGGCAAGGCCGGGAGTTCCGGATAATCGCCTTCGGGCATGGTGGCCAGGTTGAACCGGCTGTTGCGGCAGGTCAACGCCACCTTTGAGCCGTCGGTTTCAATGTCGACCGGGGCTGACGGCAAGCTGCGGCAGATGTCGGCCAAGAGGCGCCCGGACACCAGGATGGTTCCCTCAGCGGCAACGTCCGCCGGAATCTGAAGACGTGCCGAAATCTCGTAGTCGAAACTGGCAAGGCTGACCATGCCGCCTTCAGCACGAATGAGTAGGCCCGACAGAACGGGGACCGGCGGACGAGGTGACAGGGAGCGGGCTGTCCATGTCACGGCTTCCGCCAGAACATCCCGATCAACTCTGAACTTCACTGAAGTAAGCCGCCTTTCACAACGAACATGCTGGGGAAGGCCGCCTGCGACTGGACTGGTGGAAATGCTCGGACTACGGCACCAGGCTGAAGCAGATGGCAACAATTCTCTGTGCAAGCTTAGCCGCAGCAACGGTCAATGCGCACCGGCAGCACGTCGACGTTCGCTTGAGCTGCTCTGCAGGGTGCCGGGAAGCTGGGACAGGGTCAAATGTTATTTGAAAGAACTTCAAATAATGGGATTCGTAGTGTTAATAACGGCTGTGGATACTGTGGATAACCTCGGTGCCGCTTGCCGTTGCGCGGAAGTTGCCTGTTCACAAGATGTGCAGGGAGCTCGCAGTGGGTGTTGGGTAGCTGTGGAGGAAAATCCTTGTGATTTCGCGTGTCCACAGGCAGCCCGGCAGTTGTCCTCTTAAGCACCGGGGTTCTCCACTTAACTATCCACAGCCTTATCCACACCTGTTAATTTCACCGGTGTGGTTCGGGCCTGAAGCCGCCGGCGAGGCTAACTTTCGCGCTGCTGCTGCTTTATGCGGTTGGTCAGCTCCGTCACCTGGTTGTAGATCGCGCGGCGTTCGGCCATCAGCTCACGGATCTTCCGGTCGGCATGGATGACCGTGGTGTGGTCGCGCCCGCCAAGCTCCTGGCCGATTTTCGGCAGGGACATGTCGGTAAGCTCCCTGCACAAGTACATAGCGATCTGGCGGGCTGTCACCAGTGTCCGGGTACGGGACTTACTGGTCAGTTCCTCCATGCTGAGCTTGAAATAGGCGGCCGTCTGGCCAAGGATCGTGGCGGAAGTGATTTCCTGCGCACCCTCGTCGGTGATGAGGTCTTTGAGGACGATCTCGGCAAGACCCATGTCGACTGCCTGTTGATTCAGGCTGGCGAAGGCGGTTACTCGGATGAGGGCGCCCTCAAGCTCGCGGATATTGGTGGAGATCTTGGAGGCGATGTATTCGAGGACCTCGTCGGGTACCGAGAGCCCCTCGCTGATGGCCTTCTTGCGCAGAATCGCGATCCGAGTCTCCAGCTCCGGCGGCTGGATGTCCGTCAGCAGCCCCCATTCGAAGCGTGACCGCATCCGTTCTTCGAAACCGGAGAGTTGTTTCGGCGGCAGGTCGGAAGTGATCACTACTTGCTTGCTGTGGTTGTGGAGAGCATTGAACGTATGGAAGAACTCTTCCTGCGTCGCATCTTTGTTGGCCAGAAACTGGATGTCATCGATCAGCAAGATATCGACGTTGCGGTACAACTGCTTGAAGCTGGCGCCTTCATCGTCGCGGATGGAGTTAATGAAGTCGTTAGTAAATTCTTCGGAATTGACGTACCGGACACGGATCCCGTTGTAGAGATGCCGGGCGTAGTGCCCGATGGCATGCAGCAGGTGGGTTTTTCCGAGCCCGGAGTCGCCGTAAATGAACAGCGGGTTGTACGCCTTGGCGGGGGCTTCGGCCACCGCTACCGCAGCCGCGTGTGCAAAGCGGTTGGACGAGCCGATGACGAAGGTGTCGAAAATGTACTTCGGGTTGAGGCGGCCCAGTTCTTGGGAGGCGCTCTCCTTGGGCGGCTGCGGCAGTGCCTCGTTCCGCACCACCGACGGAGCCGGCCGGGGCTCTTGTTCGGGTTCTGGCTCGGCGTGCGGAGCCAGATCTGTGTCGACGCTGAAAGCGCACAGGATATCGTCCTTGAAAACTTCGAACAGCGCGTCGTGCAGCGGATCCTTGAGCTGCTGCGACTGGAAGACTTCGCGGGTCAATTCATTGGGGAGGGCAACCAGCAACGTCGTACCGATCAGCCCTTTCGCCTGGGCCAGAACGATGAAACCGCGCTGCCTGGGCGAGACGCGATCGTCCTGTTCCAGCGTGCGGACCACTTTGCGCCAGGAACTTCCGACGTCGTTAATTTGGTCCGTGTCCACCTAGATACCCCTCAGAAGCTCAACTTGCTTCGGCCTCTGCCGACAGCGCGCCCGAAATCCACAGACTTATTCACAGACGGTGGATAAGGGGCTCCTGCAAGCGTAGAGCATGATTCTGCTTGATAACAGCCGGGATGCAGGGGCCTGTGGACGCCCTGCTCTGAGTAGTTCGAACCGTGCAAACCGCGTTTGAGCTAAAGTTGTCCACAGGTGTTATCCACGGAAACGCCCGGGCTGCGAGCCGGCGGGTTTGACGGTTCTTACTGCCATCGCCTAACGTTGACTAGTCCTTCATGTCTACTTTGGTATCCCTGCACGCCCCGCGTCCAGGACCTGAAGTAGGCCCCTATATTAGAGCGTCGACCTGTTCTTCCCCCTGTTGCAACGGGTCCAACCGCATCTGTCGACCGTCTTGGAGTAACCACCGTGAGCAAGCGGACTTTTCAGCCGAATAACCGCCGTCGTGCCAAGAAGCACGGCTTCCGCCTTCGCATGCGCACTCGCGCCGGCCGCGCCATCCTGGCAGCACGCCGCAGCAAGGGCCGTACCGAATTGTCGGCCTAAATAGCCAGTTTGTCGATCCGGCTGTGAGGTTCCGTTCCCGCAGCAACGCGTTTCGGCTGGCTGCGTAGCGCCATGCTCTCGAGTCAGCACAGGATGCGCGCATCGGCGGACTTCTCAACAACTGTACGTTCCGGCGTCCGATCAGGGCGCCGGAACTTGGTGTTATATGCGGCAGCGGTTAACCCGGCCCAACCGACAGCTTTTGGCTTCATTGTCTCTAAGGCTGTGGGGAACGCCGTCATCCGCAACCGCGTTAAGAGGAGACTGCGGGAACTCGCAGCGGCTAGTCTGAGGGACAATCAGTATTCCCAAGGACTCGCAGTTGTTGTGCGCGCTCTTCCGGCAGCGGCCAGTGCGGACTTCGACGCGTTGGAACATGATTACCGGAAGGCGTTCAAAACGGCCGTGATCAAGTTGACTGCAACGCCTATCGCGCCCGCGCGCGTTGCGCCCGAGGAGAAGGGATGAGCGGCATGAGTTCCACTGCCCAGCGCCTACACGCTCCCTCCCGCTTCGTCGCCGCCAAAAGGATCCAGACGATCCCGCAGTCCGTATTGATTGGCGCTCTGGCGGTCTACCGCAAGACCATTTCGCCGCTGTATGGCCAGGTGTGCCGCTTTTTCCCGTCCTGTTCTGCCTATGCCCTTGAGGCTGTGACCGTTCACGGTGCCACCAAAGGCAGCTGGCTGGCAGCGCGACGGTTATGCCGATGCCATCCCTGGAATCCCGGTGGCGTAGACCATGTTCCGGCGTCGCCTTCCTTTGACCTGTGGCTGCAGGAAAACCCTGCCAGAATCCCCCGGATAATTGAACTCAATCACCCAGTCATTCCGGCCGACGATGAAGGCCGCGAGGCGGCCCGAGGAGTAAACAACTAATGGACTTCTTAAACACGATCCTGACTCCCTTTACATGGGTAGTATCTGGGATCCTGTGGGCTTTCCACGCCGGTTTCTCCTGGTTGGGTATGGATCCGGCCAATGGCTGGACCTGGACGTTCTCGATCATCGGCTTGGTGCTGATTATCCGGGCAGCGTTGATCCCGGTCTTCGTCAAGCAGATCAAGGCCCAGCGGGGCATGCAGGCACTGCAGCCTGACTTGCGGAAACTGCAGCAGAAATACAAGGGCAAGACCGATCAGCTGTCGCGCCAGGCCATGACGCAAGAGCAGATGGCCCTGTACAAGAAGCACGGTACCAACCCGTTCTCGGCGTGCTTGCCGATGCTCGTCCAGATGCCGTTCTTCTTTGCGCTGTTCAGCGTGCTGAACAATGCCTCAAAGGCCAATGACAACGGGGAAGGCATCGGCGCCCTGTCGCCGGAACTCATCCGCCAGTTCGACGAATCGACCATCTTCGGCGCTCCGCTGTCGGCTTCCCTTCTCCATGGCGGGGGCGGCGCGAACCAGACAGCTGTTGTTGTCCTCTCGATCATCATGATCCTGGCGATGACGGCCTCGCAGTTCATCACCCAGAAGCAGATCATGGCCAAGAACATGTCTGCCGAAGCGATGCAGTCGCCGTTTATGAAGCAGCAGCAGATGATGTTGTACATCCTGCCGCTTGTGTTCGGCATCGGCGGCATCAACTTCCCGATTGGTGTCTTGATTTACTGGACCACCACCAACATTTGGACCATGGCACAGCAGTTCTTCGTTATCCGCCGCATGCCTACTCCGGGTTCGCAGGCAGCCCGTGAACTGGCGGAACGCCGGGCGAAGAAGGGCTTGCCGATGGTCCCGCTGCTAGGTGAGCGGAAGAGCGAAGAGCCTGCGGTGGAAGCACCCGCAGAGCCGAGAGGCCAGCGCCATCAGCCACAGCGTAAGAACAGGAAGAGAAAATGAGCAGCGAAAGCGTATCCGAAGTGACTGAAGAACTTTCCGGCGAAGCAGCTGCGGCAGACGAGCAGGAGGAAGGTGCCGTTTCGAATTCTGCCAAGCGATTGGATGAAGAGGGAGACGTAGCTGCGGACTACCTCGAGGAACTTCTCGACATCGCCGATATCGATGGGGACATCGATATTGAAGTTCGCAACGGTCGCACGTACATTTCGATCGTTTCCGAAGACGAGGACAATGACGCCCTCAAGTCGCTGGTAGGGCCGGACGGGGAAGTACTCGAAGCCCTCCAGGAGCTGGCCCGGTTGTCGGTCCTGACATCTACAGGCAGCCGTTCGCGGTTGGTGCTGGACATCACCGGCTACCGCGAAGGCCGCAGCAAGGAACTGCTCAAGATCGCAGAGGATGCGGTCGCCGAGGCCAAGGAGACCGGCCATGATGTGGCGCTGGAGCCTATGAGCGCGTACGAGCGCAAAATCGTTCACGACGCCATCGCCGACCTTGGGCTGGTCAGCGAATCGGAGGGCGAGGGTTCCAACCGCCACATCGTGGTGTCGGTGGAGTCCTGAGCTTGTATACCGGCCGGTTTGGGGCATAGGTATGTCCATAGTTGAGATGACGGTGGCCGAGTCCAAGGCTGCCCAAGCCGTATTTGGCGAGCGGCTGGAGCTGGCCGAACGATACGTCGCCCATTTGGCCACGTCCGGAATTGAACGGGGATTGCTAGGCCCCCGTGAGGTCCCGCGGTTGTGGAACCGGCACGTCTTGAACTGTGCGGTTGTCGCCAACCTCATAGGGCCAGACGCCGCGGTTGCTGACGTCGGGAGCGGTGCCGGCCTGCCTGGACTTACCTTCGCGCTGGCGCGGCCAGACCTGCGTCTGACGCTGATCGAGCCGTTGGAGCGGCGGGTGGTCTGGCTCAATGAAGTTGTCGACGATCTGGGGCTCGACAACGTCACCGTAGTACGTACACGCGCAGAGCTTGCCGCGGACCAAGTTACGGCGGATGTTGTGACGTCCCGGGCAGTATCTGCCTTGGACAAATTGGCCCGCCTGTCCATTCCACTGCTGCACGGTAGTGGTGAAATGCTCGCAATCAAGGGTCGCAGCGCCGCCGACGAAGTTGAAAAGGCTACGAAGGTCATTCGGAAGCTGGGCGGGCGCGAGACTGAGATCCTGACCGTCGGAGATGGACTCTTGGAAGAGCCGACGACGGTCGTCAGAATCCTCGTTGCCCCGTAACCTGTTGGTCCACACACCCCCGGATCGCCCCTGATTCCGGCCGTGCAACGATAGGCTAGGAGGGGTCGGTGCCGGGAGAGTGAAAGCGGGCAAATCGAAAATGGCGATGAGCGACATGGTTTCGGGAGTAAGCGGGGCCGAAGCCGATGAGTCGTCTTCTATCGGTGAGTACCACCAATCGAATGCGGTTGTTTTGCGCACAGGAACCGGTCATGTTTCACGTGAAACCACCCGCGCTAATGAGGCCGAACTGGCCAACTCCGATGTCAAGATAGAGGCTACGGTTCCAAACGTTATGGATTCGATCGACGAAAGCACACCTCTCGCTCACGAACTGGCGAGCGAAAACCGCAGGCGTGAACGATTGAAAGCCAAACAGCTTCCCCGGCCGACACAAACCAGGGTACTGACAGTCAGCAACCAAAAGGGCGGCGTCGGCAAGACCACCACCACGGTCAATATCGCGGCCGCTCTGGCTATTGCCGGCTTGAACGTTCTTGTCATCGACATCGACCCCCAGGGGAACGCATCCACGGCTCTCGGTGTCGAGCATCATGCGGAAGTCGACAGCATCTACGACGTCCTCATCAACGACATGCCGTTGGGCGAAGTGATCGCTCAATGCCCGGATATCAACCATTTGATTGTTGCACCTGCCACCATCCACCTAGCTGGCGCAGAAATTGAGCTCGTCTCATTGGTAGCACGAGAACAGCGCCTACGCCGTGCCATCGAAGTTTATGCTCAGGAGCGGGAGACAGCCGGACTGCCTCGCTTGGACTATGTCTTCATCGACTGCCCTCCCAGCCTCGGGCTCCTCACCGTCAACGCGTTTGTGGCGGCGCAAGAGGTTCTCATTCCTATTCAGTGCGAGTATTACGCACTGGAAGGGTTGAGCCAGCTCCTTAAGAACATTGAAATGATTCAGAAGCATCTCAATGCCGGCTTGGTCGTTTCCACGATCCTGCTGACCATGTACGACGGTCGGACAAACCTCGCCGCTCAAGTAGCAGCTGAGGTCAGGGAGCACTTCCCCAACGAGGTTCTCAGCGCGGTTGTCCCCCGATCTGTCCGCATCTCCGAGGCTCCGAGCTACCAGCAGACGGTTATCACTTATGACCCATCCTCCAGCGGAGCCTTGTCATATCAAGAGGCTGCGGCTGAAATCGCTGAGCGCGGCAAGTAACTGAGAATTCGATCTGTAACGGTAGAATTACGCCTTAAATGAGGTAGTGCGCGACAGCTCGGCGCATGACGGAAGAGGGTCCAGATGAGTGAAAAACGCCGTGGCTTAGGGCGAGGCTTGGGCGCACTGATTCCCAGCTCGCCCGTTAGCGAAGTGCCTGAATCAACAGAAGGTCAAGGGTCTCAGGCTAGGAAACGCGCTGAGCGACCTGTCGACGTCTTCTTCCCTGCTTCCTCTAGGCGGGAGGATGCGGACGCGGCGATCCTCACCACTACGGATTCGGAAACGGTTGGCGGATCGAGCGCAGCACAGGTGGCCGAGGTCCTGAGGGCCCCTAGGAAGATCACGCCGAATGGCGCTAAGAAGCCCTCGGCCAAGAAGTCGCTCAAGAGTGCGACGCCTGCACCGTCCCCGCTCACCAGCGACCCGGCGCCCGCGGAGGGCAGCAATGAATCCCAGACGCCGGCTACCAAGCAGGCGGATGATAGGACCGAAGATCAGCAGCAGCCGGCCAACTCCGTCGTTTCACGTGAAACGACAGGACAGGACTTGGTTGAAGTTCCAGGGGCAACGTTCGCCGAGGTTCTGGTTTCAGCAATTCAGCCGAACCGCAAACAGCCGCGCACTGTTTTCGATGAAGAAGACATGGCTGAACTGGTGCATTCGATCCGGGAAATCGGTGTCCTGCAGCCTATCGTTGTCCGACCGGCTGACGATGTAGAGGCCCAGTATGAGCTGGTCATGGGTGAGCGCCGTTGGCGGGCTACCAAGGCTGCCGGGCTGGAAACTATTCCGGCAATCATCAGGTCAACGGCAGATGACGATCTCCTGCGCGATGCACTGCTTGAGAACCTGCACCGAAGTCAACTCAATCCGCTCGAAGAAGCTGCGGCTTACCAGCAGCTACTTGATGACTTCGGATGCACCCATGACGAACTTGCGGATCGTATCGGTCGTTCCCGGCCGCAGGTATCCAACACTTTGCGGTTGATGAAGCTTCCTCCGCTCGTACAGCGGCGCGTAGCAGCCGGCGTTCTCAGCGCAGGGCATGCCCGCGCCCTCCTCGCACTTACTGATCCTGCCGAAATGGAGAAACTGGCTCAGCGGATTGTTGCCGAAGGGTTGTCCGTCCGTGCAACGGAGGAAATCGTTTCCATGAGCGATGGTTTGCGCCGCCCAAAGCGTGAAGGGCGACCTCGCGAGGGAGCACGTCATGAGCGGCTTGATTACCTTGCTAGTTCGCTTTCTGATCGCCTGGACACTAGTGTAAAGATCACATTGGGTGCCAAGAAGGGGCGAGTCAGCATTGAGTTTGCAAGCGTCGATGATCTGAATCGCATCATGGATGTCTTAAACCCAGCGGCCCCTTAGCCGCTTGTTTCACGTGAAACGGAGGGACTCGTCCAGCGTGGGCGGGTCCCTCCTCTTTTCTCACTTGACTGTGGAATTTGCCCCCAGCTTGCCTGATCCCTGTTAAGCGCTTCTTGCGTCACTTGCCTGCGCCTCTCCCGCTGGTCCGGGCCGAGGGTACTCGAGCACCGGATGTAGACCAAGGAACCGAGATGCGGCTCGGACTTAGACGTCGGTTTGGCGGCGGAGACTTCGGCCTCGGTTGTCTGTTTCACGTGAAACGGACGACGTGGCGCTGCCTCGCCATCTGCTGCTGAGAATGCATCTCGATATGATGCGTGGAGCATGGAGATCATCTCATGCAGTTGCTCTGTTTCCAGAGCGAGCAGACCATGTTTCACGTGAAACTTCTTTGCCTTCTGTCTTTAGGGTCCCTTAGTCTTTGCGTTTGCAATTCACCGAAATGGGGACCAGGGCTACGGGGTCTGCCCCTGAGAGTGGCAGCTTTCTTCTATCCGCCCACCCACTCGCTGACGGCAGCTGGCCAGACCGCCGTTGAGTTCGGCCGTGGCCGAGGGGTCGTCCGGTTGCTAGATCTAGCCTGAAATAGTTTCACCTGTTATTGCAGCGTTGCCGGCTGGACGTCACCGCCGCGTTTCCGATAGCCCTTGGAGCAGCGCCGGGTCTCGGCGTTTCACGTGAAACGGGGAGCGCCAGGGGCTATTCCAGCGCTGATGGCGGGCTTGTGCCGCCCCGCCAAGCTGGCCGAGCTCGTCAGTGCTGCTGGCTAGAAGGAAAGCGGCTCCCCATTACCCTCCAGTAACTCGTAAGTGGCAGATCCAGTTAGACCTGGCCGAAGCGCTACATGTGCGCAGCGCTGCCCGGAAGCGGATATAGATGCTTGTGTTTCACGTGGAACATACTTGTTGTCCGACAACGGGAGCGCTCTGACCCGGAGCACGTCAGAGACACAGACGGTGGGGTCGCCAAAGAGAAGGGGCGCATTGGGTCAACCTCAGAACTGAGGGTACATGTTATGAAGGCGCATGCTTGGGGCTGCTGCCGCGATAATCGATCTAATCAATTGACGCAGACCGCAACCCTACGCTCGCGGGTTTTGGCGGTCCTACCTTTCCCCGGCCAGGGCCACCATCTCGTTTCCCTCCTAGCGTACGCCGAGAAGACATTCGCGTTCACTTACCGTTTAAGCGGATAACGTCGTTTCCCAATCTTTAGCAGGAAAAAGGCAGGTGAGTTTCACGTGAAACCGTGCTGCTCGCCCGCCGGATGGTGCGAGTTCTAGGTCAGTAAGGAACGGAATTGGCCCGCCTTGCGCTCCTGAAGGCGTAACGGCAGTACCACTTGCCAAAGCGAATCTCGTGCGTAGCGCTGGCCAAGAGCGCGTGGTAGGGAGTGTGTTTCACGTGAAACACTCGGAATTGCCCTACAAGGAGGGCTATGGCGCTGAACCACACACGGTCCGGCCGAGCGGGTAGGAAGAGAGCACACGCCACCCGTGAGACCAACCCGAAGGGCTGAAAACCTCAAAGGCGCAAGGCAAGTGCTTCCGGCTTACGACTGACCATCCTTGTTCGATCACCTCCACCCTGCCAACGCAATCCCGTAACGGTGCGCTGGCGGGATTTCTGGACGCGGGAGTTGGCTTCCGAAGCCAGGCCTCTCCTTGGCACAAATGTAAAAGTCCGGTTGAATGTTGCGGTCGCTGGGAGTTGAAGCATCTTCGTCCCCGGTCTCAACCAGGAGAAAGGACGGCGTCAGGAGTTTCACGTGAAACCGTTGGCTCGACTGATGTCCGTAGGGCGGTGGACGCAAAGCGAGAGCGACACGGGCCCGCTCGTATCCAAGTCCATCCCAGGCAGGCTCCCGGGCCGTTCAGGCGGGGAGCTGCAAGGACGGCGTAACCCGAGATAAATAGCGATTCAGAGGTGGTGTTTCACTTACGTGGTCACCTCTATTTGGGCAGGGCACCTCTACGTCAGCCGTTCATTCGCAGATGCCAAAGCGACGAGCCAATCTGGCGCCGAACGTGGAAGTCTGGAACGACGGAGGCGTACCGAGCTCGGAGTATGAAGACTCGGTGCGCCGCCGGCTAGCTCGTGACACGCGGCGGTGTTTCACGTGGAACGCGAACGGTGGCCGGAGCACTCTGTTCGGAGCCAGCAAGGCGACAAAGCCCGTGCAGGTCAGGTGATTGATTGAGCGGGGACACCCCTGTAGCTAAATGTTGTTCCGTCCCGGTCGCTTCCGAAACATAAAAGGGACTGTTGGCGGGAGAAGTGACTTGACCGCAAAGAGCACCTCGCCGGACTCGTTGAGCAGTTGGACAGGAATTGAGTAGCCTCCAGCATGTGCCGAGTCACGAACTGGGGGGCGGCATGCATCCATGTCGGTCTGAGGGTGAGGATACCGCCAAGAGTTTCACGTGAAACACCGACCTCAGATCATCCCAGCATGAAATTTCAACGACACAGAATGGGTTCGAAGCGGGCGGGGGAGAACTCCCACAATCAGTCGAGGTGAACAATCAAGTTTGCCCGCCCAGGGAAAAGAGTAACGGCCTGCCGGAGGACTGCGCACCAAAATCACTAGGCGCGGCCGGCAAGGGGGACGCTGTAACAAGAAAGACGAGAGACTCACCTCGTACGCGGAGAGGAGACCCTGGAGGAGCAGTATTGTCCGTTTCACGTGAAACAGAGCGGTGAACGAATGATCTAAGACGGCGGATTGAAGCGAAGCACGTCGTCTAGAGCAAGGGTCCCCGTCGGCTCATCGTCCTCTTCCAAAAGGTAGAGGCGTTGAATCGCTATGACGACGGAGTCAGCCAAGATTTGACGGAAGATCGGATCGGCAAGCCTGGAAGAATCGAGCGGGCTGCTCAAATAACCAATGTCCAACTGAACAGATGGCGTGCTGGGCAGGCGTAGTATGTCCCAGCTGCGGCCGTGAAGACCCAGAGACGTGGACCCTGTTCGAGCGACGACCTCCTTCAGGATCAGTTCCGCGGCACGGTGGCCGATAGGAGAGCGAACCTCGCCGGATTCGGGGCGGCCCCAGAAGAAGGCACTGACACCATTGGCCGCTGGTTGCGGCAACCAATCACAGTGGATGGCAATGCTCAGACTAGGCGACGACTTCTTGATCAGGTCTGCGCGGACGTCACTCCCATCCACGGGTTGCTTCTCAATGATCGACACACTCGCACCAAGCTCTGTGAGGATCTTCCCTATGCGGTTGGATACGTCGCTGGCGACGAGCTTCTCTGTGAGTGGCAGACCCGAGGAAGAGTCGATGATTTTCGCTTGCGCGTCTTCGGCCGACCCAGGCGCGATGGCGATGGTGCGGCCGCGTAAGGTTGCAGATGCTTGGCTGAGGCGTTCGTAGTCACGCAGGGAAAACGCCTGGCTCGGACTGATAGTCCGGTTGATGCGCTCCATCGATGAAATCAGTTGTCCATCGGCGACACCGGATGCTTCGAGGCCAAGGTTCAGTTGCAGTTCACGGACTGCCAGGTGGGTTCGTTCCCCGTACTCGCCATCAATGTGGCCGTAGTAAAAACCAAGAAATGAAAGTTGGCGCTGCAATTCCGTGACATCGTCGCCTCGAAGCGAAGGACCTTCCGGAGTATAGGCAAGCTGGCGGGCACCGAGTTTGAACTGTGCCTCGGCCAAGGCTCTTTCGGTCTCGGGGCCCGCGACGCCGTCCACCATCAAACCGCGGTGCTGCTGAAAGGTGCGGACGGCAGCGTCCACATGATCATCAAACACCATGGGGTTGTTTACCTGGTCCGGGGCAAGATACGCCATAGAAACGCCAGCGCGTAGTAGCCCTTCACGGAGGGCTACTACGCGTCGACTGATGTCTGAACGGCGCAGACTCTGGTCTGCCGCGTCGTTTTCCATCTTGTTAGTTGAGGAACTCAGCGAATTCCTGCTCGATGACCTGCTTCGGCTTCGCTCCGATAGAGGTCGCTGCTACCGCGCCGTCCTTGAAGACGTAGACGGCGGGGATGGAGGTGATGCCGTACTGCGCAGCGGTGGCGGGATTGTCATCGACGTTGAGCTTGACGACTTCAACCTTGCCGGAGTGTTCGGCAGCGATGTCATCGAGGATCGGCGAGAGCATGCGGCAAGGGCCGCACCACTCTGCCCAGAAGTCCACAATCACGGGCTTGGTGGACTTCAGGACATCCGCTTCGAAAGTAGCGTCGGTGACATCTTTTGCGTTACTCATGCTGTTCTCTCTTTCTCGAACCGGTTCAGACGGTTGCGGGCTCAGCGATGCCGGCCTGGCTGCTAGCAAGGTCGGCCAGGTAATGTTCCACATCGATGGCGGCGGCGCAGCCGCTTCCCGAGGCGGTGATTGCTTGGCGGTACGTGGGATCGATGACATCGCCGGCTGCGAAAACCCCCGGCAGCGAGGTCTTGGAGGACCGGCCTTCAACCGCGATCGTGCCCTCGGGCGTCAGTTCCAACTGATCCTTGACGAGGGAGACCCGGGGATCATTGCCGATGGCGACGAAAACGCCGGTCACTGGCAGCACCGTCTCGGAACCATCGACCGTGTTTTTGAGCTTCAGTGCGGAAACTTTGTTGTCGCCTTCCAGACCGACGACTTCCGAGTTCCAGACGAACTTGATCTTCTCGTGCGCCAAGGCACGCTCCTGCATGATCTTGGAGGCACGCAGGGTATCGCGGCGGTGGACAACCGTGACAGAGTCCGCGAACTTGGTGAGGAAAAGGGCTTCTTCCATGGCTGAGTCGCCTCCGCCGATTACCGCGATGTCCTGGTTCTTGAAGAAGAAACCGTCGCAGGTTGCGCACCAGCTGACGCCGTGTCCGGCTAGGCGCTTTTCGTCGGGAAGTCCGAGTTCGCGGTAGGCAGAGCCGGTGGATATGATCACCGAACGCGCCAGGAAGGTTTCGCCTGAACCAATGGTGACCTTCTTAACATCACCTTCCAGCTCGAGGCTGGTGACATCTTCGAACAGGATCTCGGTCCCGAACCGCTCGGCCTGCTTTTGGAAGTTCTCCATCAGCTCCGGCCCCAGAATTCCACCGGGGAAACCGGGGTAGTTTTCCACGTCTGTGGTGTTCATCAGTTCGCCGCCTGCCTCGACGGAGCTGGCAATGAGCAGTGGGTTGAGATTGGCTCGCGCAGTGTAGACAGCTGCCGTGTAGCCGGCCGGACCGGACCCTACGATGATGACGTCGCGGACGGACGGTGTGGTTTCTGTGCTCACTGCCTGCGAACCTCTTCCTCTGGTTTTGATGTACGCCTGGCCCGGCCGCCTTGAGCGGGCAGCAAGGCCAACACTTCTCTCAACGGCGCGTGGCGCCGGCTTATTCCGTGCTCGGGCGGCACGGCCCGCCTCTCAGCGGCTAGGAGACCTCGATCTCTGCCATGCGGATGCCGTAAGGCGGACCGCCCATGGGGTTGGAGAGCTTCGGCAACTGCGTGAAGTTGATCAGGACGTACTGGGCTTTGGGAGCCGCGCCATCCTGTTCAGGCACCGGGATTGTGGTCTTCTGCGCGGTGAAGCTTCCCTGGGCTACCTGGCTGGCGCCGTCCAAGGTTGGCTCGTCATTCAAGAGCACGGAGAAGTTTCCTCCGGTCCCGCTCAGTTGCGTCAGCTCCACAGAGCTGATGCTCGACGGTTCCTCAAGCTCGACGACCAGCGCCATGTTTCCGGCATAGCCACCAAACTTGTCCGACACGTACTGGAAGCTGGCCCAGTAGGTGGCGGGGTTACCATCGACGGCTTCGGACAGCTTGCCGTCGTTCTCCGCGTCGAGTTCCTGCATGTCCGGAACCTGGCGGGTGAGATCCGCGATGACCGGCTCGACAACTTCAGCGGCAGGGGCCGATTCTTCTTGCGCATCGGTTTCCGCTGGACTGGAAGCGGCGCCGGTTTCATTTCCGGTTTCCGATCCGTCGGCGACCGGTCCGCCGCGGAAGAGGTTCAGTTGGCTCACCGCCACGACGATGGCGATTACCAACAACACGGCCAGCAATCCGCCCACCAGCAACTTGGACGACCTCGGGCTGTTGCGTTCCTCGTCGTCGTACTCGTCGTACTCGTAGTCGTCTGTACCGGGTTCGTTGCTCGTGTGGGCTGCCGACGGGAACATGGCGGCAGATCGGACGTCGGCCTGATCGCCGTCGTCCTCCGACCACAAGCTGACCCTGGGCTTCTCGGCAGGCGGCTGGGCGGCTGCCGGCCGGGAAGCCGGAACCTGCCGCGAGACGGGCGCCGTTGCCGGGCTTGCGGCAGGTGCCGGCGGCGCAGACGGCGGCGGCGGCACGTGCGCGCCGGCGGAGGCAGCCGCGGCGGCAGTTCCGGCAGCGGATCCGGCGCCAGAGGCCACGCCTTCCGGCTGGCGGCCGAACCGGGCTTTGGCGGTTCCTTCCGGCGCGTTTTTGCCCAGCTTGGGCAGGTCGAGCTTGTTCAGCCGGTCGCGGAGGCTTTGCCGAGGCTCTTCTTCGTAGTCCTCGTACTCGTCCTCGTACGGCTCCGGTTCGGTGGAGCGCACCTGGCCGAATATTTCGGAACCGAGTGTGTCGGTGAAGAAGGGCTCAACATACGGGCCGTCCCGCTGAATGACCAGGTCCAGTAGATCAGCGGCCTGCGCCTCGTTGGTGACCAGATAGGTGACCCCATCGGCGTTGCCAAGGTCCAGTATCTGAACGTTGCTGGCCCGCTCGCCGGTGGCGATTTCGCGGGCGCTCATGGCTACCTGGCTGGCATTTTCCGGTGCTGACACCAAGATGCTGACGGGCCGGTTGAGCACCTGGTCCACACCGTCGAGGACCAGATCTTGTTCGGCGGAGGCAAGCACTTGGGCTGTGACCTTGTAACGGCCACCAAGCAGCATGCCCACATCAACTGGCTGCGGCACTAGTTCCTCCCGGCTGTCCTGGACTGGCGCCCCTGACTAGATAATTTGATTTCCATGCTAGCCGGTACCGGAGCCGATTCCCGTTTCTGTCAGGCGCGTCCGGGCAACCGATTCATGATGGGCGCCAGGAAGTCCTGCAGCTCCTGAACGCGCAGGGCACGTAGCAGCAGCAGGTAAACGACGGCCATCACCAGCCCGACGACGGCGATGGTCACCATCGCGGTGGCGATGGACTGCCAAGCGAAGCCGCCAGGAGCGTAACCGCCGAACAGCCACAGCACTGCCGCTCCGACTAGACCGGAGCCCAATGCCGCGTAGCCGAGGCGAATGTAGGTGTCCACGACGCGCCCGGCCCCGTAGTCTCCCAGCCGCCGCCGGGCGAAGTGGTGCGCCAGCACGGCCGAGATCACGTGGAACACCGCGAACAGCAGGGCCAGCGCGTAGACCACCATGGTGGGGTCGACCAGCCAGGCGATCAGCACGGCCAGCAGTACCGAGGCACCGGAACAGATGGCCTGCATGATCAGCGGCGTCTTGGCGTCTTCCTCCGCGTAGAACACGCGTCCCAGGAAGAAGTAGATGCTCATGAAGGGCATGCCGGCCGCCATAATGGCAAGGACCTGGCCCATCGACGCGGCGGACGCCGCTGCGGTGGGGCCTGATCCCGCAAACAGCCGGGCCAGCGGGCCGGCCAGCACCACCACAGCGGCCGCACCAAAGACGGAGGCGATGCCGATGGTGCGCAGGCCAGAGCTCACGGTGCTCCGGACGTCGTCCACTGCGCCGACCGATTGCTGGCGGGACAGTCTGTTGAACAGCACTGTTGCCACCGAGAGGACGAAGACCGAATGCGGCAGCAGCGCGATCAGCTGCGCCGTGTTCAGCGCATACTCGCCGGGGATCGATGCACCGGATCCGGCCACTTCAGCACGGGCAGCGGTGGCGCTGGAAGCGATGGACCCATAGAACAGGTAGGCAGTGTTGGCGATGACCATGGTGGCCAGGCTCCACAGCGCCACTTTGCCGGTGGCCGCGAAGCCCATTCCGCGCCAGCCGAGCTTGAGCTTCAGGCCCAGCCCCAGCCGCCCCAGCGGCCACAGCAGGATGAGTGCCTGCAGCACGATGCCCAGCGTGGTGCCGCCGGCCAGCACCGCTGTCTGTGCGCCGGTCCAGAGTTCCGGATCGCCCTTGCCGGGCAGGTAGCGGCCGTACAGCGCGATGTAGAGTCCCAGTGTGCCGATGGCCACCACGTTGTTCAGGGCAGGGGCCCACATGTACCAGCCGAAACGCCCGTGGGCATTGAGCACCTGGCCCACCACTGCATACAGGCCGTAGAAGAAGATCTGCGGCAGGCACCAGATGGCGAAAACGGTGCCAAGCTCCAGCATGACCGGTGTCCAGCCCCGGGTCAGGACGGAGATGATCGGTCCGGCAAGGAGCGTTGCCAGCAAGGCAATCCCGGCCAGCACCAGCAGCGTGAGGCTGAGCAGGCGGCTGACAAAGTCGGCGCCGCCGTCGCTCTTCTGGCTGGCTTTGATGATCTGCGGCACCAGCACCACATTGAACACCCCGCCCGCCAGCAGCAGGTAGATGATGTTCGGGATGGTGTTGGCCTTCTCGAAGATGTCGCCCATCGTCGTGTTGGCACCGATGGCGACCGCGAGCAAAGCGGTCCGGACGAAGCCCAGGACCCGGGACACCATGGTTCCGGCCGCCATGATGGCGCTGGACTTGGCCGTGCTGTGCTGCTCGGGGTTTTGGGCGGGGATCTTGGTCTCGGACATCGTCCTCTATGTTCTCACCTGAACAACGGCCGGAGGGCCGCACTGGCGTCCTCAGACGTGTCCGGGCAGGACTTCCCGGGCCAGGTCAACGATCCGCCGTTCGTTCGGGAAGGACAGCTTCCGGCCCAAGTCCGCCAACGGCACCCACGCCACGTCGACTGCCTCATGGTCCGGGTCATTCTCTATGGTGAGCAGGCCGCCGGTGGCCTCGAGCAGGAAGTGGTGCACGGTCTTGTGGACGCGGTGGCCGCTGACGGTGAACCAGTAGTCGATGCTGCCGAGCGTGGCCAGCACCCGTCCCTTAATTCCCGTTTCTTCTTCAACTTCGCGGACGGCCGCCTCTTCATTGGTTTCCCGGCCCTCCGGGTGGCCCTTGGGCAGGCACCACTCGAGCCTGCCGCCGCGATTGAAACGGGCGATGATCGCCACGTTCAGGTCGCTGGTGGACGTATCCACCACCACGCCGCCGGCCGAGATTTCCTCCACGGTGGGCAACGAATGGTGTCCGGGCGCGGCACTGCCCACTGACGCTGTCAGTGGGGTGCGCTTCGGGGCGCTCGGAACCGGGTGTGCCATGCGTCCACTCTAACGATTTTTGTCACGACCCGAGGATGCCGACGCCGAGCCGCCGGGACATTGTTAAACATCGTGCCCGGCATCTGGCACGCTTAAGTCACTATGGTTCACCTTTTTGGTTCGCAGTTCCCTCCCGCAACCGGCTCCAACGCCCCGTCCCTGCCGTTGCCGGCAGTGGTGATCGAACTGGGAGAGCTCTTTGCAGACGCGGGCCACGAACTCTCGCTGGTCGGCGGGCCCGTGCGCGATTTGTTCCTGGGTCGCATCTCCCCGGACCTCGACTTCACCACCGACGCCGATCCGGACGCCACCATCGCCGTCGTCAAAAAATGGGCGGACACGTTCTGGGAGATCGGCCGCGACTTCGGCACCATCGGCATGCGCAAGGGCCAGCACACCATCGAGGTGACCACATACCGGGCGGAGGCCTACGACCCGGATTCCCGCAAGCCCGTGGTGGCGTTCGGAACGTCCCTGGAGGACGACCTGTTCCGCCGCGATTTCACCATGAACGCCATGGCGCTGCGGCTGCCCTCGCTGGAACTGGTGGACCCCTATGGCGGCGTGAAGGATCTGCACGCGGGCCTGCTGCGCACCCCGGGCGCGCCGTCGTCGTCGTTCTCCGATGATCCCCTGCGGATGATGCGCGCCGCGCGGTTCGCCTCGCAGCTGGGGGTCACCGTGGCGCCCGAGGTGGCGGCAGCCATGAAGGACATGGCCGGCCGGATCGAGATCATCTCCGCCGAACGCGTCCGCGACGAACTGGTCAAGCTGGTCAACGGCAAGGACCCGCGCACCGGTGTGGATCTGCTGGTGGACACCGGGTTGGCCGACCATGTGCTGCCGGAAGTCGCCGCGCTGCGGTTGGAAATCGATGAGCACCACCGGCACAAGGACGTCTACCAACACTCGCTCACCGTGCTGGAGCAGGCCTGCAACCTGGAGACGGACGACGACGGCGCACTGCCGGGTCCGGACTTCGTCCTGCGGTTTGCCGCCCTGATGCACGACGTCGGCAAGCCGGCTACCCGCCGCTTCGAACCATCAGGTGCGGTCAGCTTCCGCCACCACGACATGGTGGGCTCCAAACTCACCGCCAAGCGGATGAAGAAGCTGCGCTTCGACAACGACACCATCAAGGCCGTGTCCCGGCTGGTGGAACTGCATATGCGTTTCTACGGCTACGGCGAGGCCGGCTGGACGGATTCGGCCGTCCGCCGCTACGTCAACGACGCCGGGCCGCTGCTGGAACGCCTTCACCGGCTGACCCGCTCCGATGTCACCACGCGCAACAAGCGCAAGGCAGAGCAGTTGGCCTTTGCCTACGACGACCTGGAGCAGCGCATCGCCACGTTGCAGGAGCAGGAGCAGCTTGAGGCCGTGAGGCCGGACCTGGACGGCGCCCGGATCATGGCGCTGCTGGGCATCAAGCCCGGGCCGTTGGTCGGCCGGGCGTACAGGTTCTTGTTGGAAGAACGGCTGGAAAACGGGCCGGCGGCGCCGGAAGAGGCTGAGGCGAAACTACTGGCTTGGTGGCGGGAACAACCGGAATTTTCGGAGCAGCCCTAGCCATGGCCGCGGGTGGTCCGCAGGATTTCCCGGTGCTGTGGTTGATGCGCCACGGCGAAACCGAGTGGTCGCGGGATCACCGGTACACCGGGCTGACGGACCTGGAGCTCACGCCGGCCGGCGTCCAGCAGGCCCGTGACGCCGCTGCGAAGCTGGCCGGAGTCCGTTTTCATACCGTCCTGACGTCTCCCTTGCTCCGTGCGCGACGGACCGCCGAGCTGGCCGGTTATCCGGAAGCGGAAGTGGTGCCGGAAGCGCACGAGTGGGACTACGGGGACTATGAAGGGCTACAGAGTGCCGAGATCCGGGCCAAGGATCCCTCGTACCTGATCTGGACCCACGGCGTCCGCGGCGGCGAGTCGCTGCAACAGGTGGCGGACCGGGCCGACCGCGTCATCGCGAAAGTACTGGACGGCGGCCCCGGGGCAGCGTTCAGCCGCGCGACTTCCGTCGGGGCTTCCGCAGGCCGCCCGCCGGCCCCCGGCCCAACGTCGTCCGACACGTCCGAACCGCGGCAGGTGCTGCTGGTGGCCCACGGACACTTCCTCCGCGTGCTGGCCGCCCGGTGGCTCGGGATGGAACCGGTCGAGGGCCGGCATTTTGTCCTCGAGACCGCTGCCGTCTGCCGGTTGGGATGGGATAAAAAGACGCCCGCGATAGCCGGGTGGAACCTCTAGCCACATAGCGGGCAGAGGTGGTATCGAAAAGGAGGCACCGCCGTCGTTCTGCGGCGTGTTGATGAGGACACCGCTCGGCGACGCAAACGGGGTCCGATTCCGCCTCCTGCCGGTGAGCAGTCAGCAGGCGAAGCGGCACAGGGAACGTGGTGCCAATCGGCCGGCGGACAGTTGTAGCGACACGCCGTCAATCGCTGCAACTATTCTCCACTCGATGAGCTGTGGAGATTTTCCGCGCTTGACCCCCTCCTGTGAGGGTGCGGGCAAGCGTCAGCCGTCGTTTTGCGGCGTGTTGATGAGGACACGCCGGTGGAAAGAAGAAAACGCCCACAAGTTCCGCGAACTGGCTAGGCAGAAGCAGCCGTCGTCGGGTACGTTAAACACGTCCGATTGAACTTTCTCAATCAGGAGAGTTGGATCCGGACTGTTTCTATTGGCGCTCTTAAGAAAGGGAGGTGGGATCTGTGAATATGACCAAGACGCCGGGCGGAGTGTTTAACTCCTTCGCCGCGCTCCGACGACCCGCCTCCGCCATTTCTGCGCACTAGAACTTCGCTGATTGGGCCGGTTCATGTCATGAACCGTTTTTCGCTCATCGCCGCATTTCTCTAGCTCTCCCGCGCGGAGGCCTCACCTTCTTGTTTGAGGACTTCGCTATGAGCACCCTTACCGCATTTCACTCTGCCCTTGTGGTCACTTCTGCCGGTTCTTCAACAACCGCCAAGGGCTTCGTACCGGCAGCCGAAATTCCCGCGGATTCCGCCATGCTTCCTGCCCGAATTCCCGCCCATTCCCGAGAGGAAACCCTGATGAAACCGCTGGATGCAGCCATATCGCCTGCACCCGAACGATCCCTCCGTCCGTCCGCACCGCGTCCGTCCGATGAGGGGCAGCGCGGCCACGGCCAGCTGATCAGCGCCGGCAGCTTGCGCGGCCTTGATGCAGCCGCCGGTCCCGGAGGCAGTGTTGCCGAAGGCACCGCCTCCGAAGCTTCCGACTCCGCACGGCCGGCGCCCGGACAAGCCGCAGCTGCGACGATGCCGAATTTCTTGGACAGGCAGGAGGTGAATGCCGTGATCCGCAAGCTCCGCCAGAGCGTCTCGCTCTGGAAACGAATACAGAACGTGCGTGTTGATGATCAGCGCTTGGAACAAGTGCGCGACAATCTGCTGTCGCACCAGCAGCTCATCCGCTGAAGTTCCCAGCCAAGCAGGTGCAACTAAATACGCCGTCCTGTAGGGGACACTTTCGCGAGGAGGATCCGATGAATCACATTGGACCCGATGTAGCTGAGGCCCGCGCCCGGGTTGCTGCCCGGCGCGGGCTTCCGCCTTTAACCGGGCACGCGACTGCACCACCGCAGCTGCACAACCCGGCTTCCGAACCAGCATCGCCGCTAACCATTCGCGGGATCCGCGCCACCGCTGCGGAAGGCCTTTTGTCTTGCTCCTTGGCGGCTCATCGGACCAGGACTGAGCCCATCAGTCTGATGGAACGTTTTGCCATTGATCGCTAAGTATGCTTATCGTAGAGGCATCGCAACCTGAGGAGGCAACATGATCGGTTTCATTATCGCTGGGCTCGTTATCGGAGCACTTGCTCGCCTGATCAAGCCCGGAAAGCAGAACCTGGGCCTCGTGGCCACGCTGCTGCTTGGCATTGTCGGAGCGATCATCGGCGGTGTCATCGCTAACCTGCTGGGCACCGGGGACATCTTCGAGCTGAACGTCATTGGATTCATCGTCGCGGTTGTCGCAGCGGTGCTCCTGATCGGTGTGGCTGAGAGCCTGTCCGGTCGTCGGGCGGTCCGCCGCTAACGGCCGCAACACCGAAACAAGCAGAGGGCCTGCCGCGCGATTGCGCGGCAGGCCCTCTCTGCGTTCGGGCAACGGAAGCCAGCGGACCAACCAGCCCAGTCACGGAAACCCACCTGTTCCGGTCGGCGAGAGGTGGATCGCTTCTGACTCCGCGCGCCGGCGAGGAAAACGTTGCAGCGGGCCCCCGTATTTGATCCGGCACGGACCGGTGACGGCGGCGTTTGCGGCTGATACGTTGGCTGTGGCAGCAATGCTGCCCACATGGCCCATGCGAGGGAAGAAGGACGAAGATGTCTGAACCGGCTCCGCTGACCGATCTGGAGATTGCCCGCCGCGCTACTTTGCGGCCGATTACCGAGATTGCCGAGGCGGTGGGAATCCCGGATGAGGCACTGGAACTCTACGGCAGCTACAAGGCGAAAATCGATCCCGCCAAGCTCGGCGCGGGCTTTGCGGAACCCCGCGGGCAGGTGGTCTTGGTGACCGCTATGTCGCCGACCCCGGCAGGCGAGGGCAAGTCGACGCTGACGGTGGGATTGGCGGACGCGCTGGCAAAGGCCGGGCACAAGACCATGGTGGCCATCCGGGAACCCTCGCTGGGACCGATTCTGGGCATGAAGGGCGGGGCGACCGGCGGCGGCTACTCGCAGGTGCTCCCGATGGATGACATCAACCTGCACTTCACCGGGGACTTCCACGCCATTACCTCGGCCAACAACGCGTTGATGGCGCTCGTGGATAACCACATCTACCAAGGCAATGCCCTGGGCATCGACCCGCGGCGGCTAACGTTCAGGCGGGTCCTGGACATGAACGACCGGGCGCTGCGCCAAGTCGTGATCGGGCTCGGCGGCCCAACCCAGGGAGTGCCGCGCGAAGCGGGCTTCGACATCACGGTGGCCTCCGAGGTGATGGCCGTATTCTGCCTCGCGTCCGGCCCGGCCGACCTGAAGGCACGGCTGTCGCGCATCACCGTCGGCTACACCTACGATCGCAAGCCGGTGACAGTGGCGGATTTGGGCGTGCAGGGCGCCCTGGCCATGCTGCTCAAAGACGCCATCAAGCCAAACCTGGTGCAAACCATCGCCGGCACGCCCGCCTTTGTGCACGGCGGCCCGTTCGCCAACATCGCCCACGGCTGCAACTCGCTGCTCGCCACCCAGACCGCCCGCCGGCTCGCCGACGTCGTGGTCACGGAGGCCGGGTTCGGCTCGGATCTGGGCGCCGAGAAGTTCATGGACATCAAGGCCCGGGTCGGGGGATTCGCGCCGTCGGCCATCGTGGTGCTGGCCACCATCCGCTCCCTGAAGATGCACGGAGGCATTCCCAAGGACCAACTCAAGGAGCCCAATCTGGAAGCCGTCCAGGCCGGCATCGCCAACCTCGAACGGCACGTGGACAACGCCGCCAAGTTCGGGCTCACACCGGTGGTGGCCATCAACAAGTTCACCTCCGACAGCACAGAGGAACTGGACTGGGTGCTGGACTGGTGCCGGCAGAAGGGCGTTGAAGCTGCGGTGGCCGATGTCTGGGCGCAAGGCGGCGGCGGGACCGGCGGCGACGCGCTGGCCGAGAAGGTGGCACAGGTGCTGCAGCAGCAACAGTCCTTCTCACCGCTGTACGACCTGGACCTGACGGTGGAGAAAAAGATCGAGACCATCGCCCAGCAGATCTACGGCGCGGACCATGTGGAGTTCACCAGTCCGGCCCGCAAGCGGTTGGCCGAGATCGAGGCCAACGGCTGGGGCAAATTGCCGGTCTGCATGGCCAAGACGCAGTATTCCTTCACCGATGACCCTTCGGTCCTAGGGGCCCCCAGCGGTTTCAGCATCACCGTGCGCGACCTGATCCCCAAGACCGGCGCGGGCTTCATCGTGGCGCTGACGGGCGACGTGATGACCATGCCGGGGCTGCCGAAGGAACCGGCGGCGGGCCGGATGGACGTGGACGACGACGGCGTCATCACCGGACTCTTCTAGCGCCACCAGGGGTGGTTTCCCGGCCTGCCCGGCTGGCGACGTCCTGCGTTCAAAACACGCGGTTCAGCACCGGAGTCCGCAGTGCCACCAAGGTCAGGGCGAAGGAGCCGATGGTGGCTATGGAGAACTTCAGCGAGATCAGCGCCAGCGTCGGCTCATGGTCGGGGAAGACGTGGAACGTCAACCAGGTCAGGAACAGGTAGTGGCAGAGGAACACCCCGAAGGAGGCGTTCGACAGCTGGATCAGCGTCCGTCCCAGCCAGCTGGCCGGCTGCCACCCGGCCAGCAGATGGTACGTGGCGGTAAAGATGCATAGGGCTGCCGCGGTCACGCCCAGCCCCACGTAACTCGACGGGGTGATGATGTTGAGCAGCGGGGTGGAATCCTTGTGGATCCAGTGCCAGATGTTGAAAACGGAGAGCACGACGGCGGCGCCTCCTGCCGCTATGGCGGCACCGCGGGGGACGCGCAACTGGGTAAGAACCCAGCCCGCCATGAAGTAGCCCAGATAGGGGAACCACTGGGTCAGGATGTTCCACGGGTACTCCCAGCCCCACTCGAACTGGATGCCGGCCGCCTGCAGGCAGAACAGCGCCAGGGTCAGCACCAGCACGGCACAGGTCGCGGCCGCGGCGCGCCGCAGTGGAACCCGGTTCAGGTAGCCGGCCAGCGGCGGCGCCACCAGATACAGGCCCAAGATCAGCCACAGGAAGTAGAGGTGCGGATACACCTGGGTGTCGAAGACTGACACCAGCACCTCGCGCGGATCCAGTTGGCGGCCCAGGATCAGGTAATTGCCAATGAAGATGTAGACCAGATGCCACACCACCAGGGCAGGCAGCAGCCGCAGCGCGCGCTTCCGGTAGAAAGCCCTGGCGCCCTCGGTATGCGCCCGCGGTGCCAGCACCAAGGCGCCGGAGATGGTGACGAAGACCGGCACAACCCAGATGAACGCGATGTCGATGATCGCTGCCGGCAGCCAATCGGGCTGCGAGCGGGCGTCGTCGTCGCCGGCCAACTCGCCGAAGGAGTGGATGGCCACCACTCCCACAATGCTGACGATGCGCAGGATGTCCAGGGCATAGTTGCGGCGCGGGCGAGGGGCCGCTCCGTCAAGCTGCCCGGAAGGGGACGGGGAGGGTACGGCCATGGCCCCAATCTACCCGGGCACAGTTGCCGCCCCGGCAAAGGTTAAGGGCCGGTCCTTGGTGGACCGGCCCCTAACCTGGAGTGCGTCTTAGTTGTCAGACTCGCCGCGGATGAAGGCTTCGACCTTCTCGCGGGCGGTTTCGTCGTCGTACTGCTCCGGCGGGGACTTCATGAAGTAGCTCGACGCCGACAGGATCGGTCCGCCGACGCCGCGGTCCAGGGCGATCTTGGCCGCGCGGATCGCGTCGATGATCACGCCCGCAGAGTTCGGGGAGTCCCAGACTTCGAGCTTGTACTCGAGCGAGACCGGGGCATCGCCGAAGTTGCGGCCCTCCAGCCGAACGAATGCCCACTTGCGGTCGTCCAGCCAGGCCACGTAGTCGGAGGGGCCGATGTGCACGTCGTCGTCGCCCAGTACGGCAGACGTGTTCGAGGTGACGGCCTGGGTCTTGGAGATCTTCTTGGACTCCAGACGCTCGCGCTCAAGCATGTTCTTGAAGTCCATGTTGCCGCCGACGTTGAGCTGGTAGGTCCGGTCCAGGACCACGCCGCGGTCTTCGAACAGTTTGGCCATCACGCGGTGGGTGATGGTGGCACCGATCTGGCTCTTGATGTCGTCGCCGACAATCGGAACGCCGGCGGCGGTGAACTTGTCCGCCCATTCCTTGGTCCCGGCAATGAAGACCGGAAGCGCGTTGACAAAGGCCACGCCGGCGTCAATGGCGCACTGGGCGTAGAACTTGGCTGCCTGCTCGGAACCGACCGGCAGGTAGCAGACCATGACGTCAACCTTGGCGTCACGCAGCGCAGCAACCATGTCCACGGGCTCGTCGTCGGATTCCACGATGGTCTCGCGGTAGTACTTGCCCAGGCCATCCAGCGTGTGGCCGCGCTGTACCTTGATGCCGGTGGGCGGAACGTTGGCAATCTTGATGGTGTTGTTCTCGCTGGCTCCGATCGCGTCAGCCAGGTCCAGACCCACCTTCTTGCCGTCCACGTCAAACGCCGCGACGAACTGCACGTCGTCGACGTGATAGGCGCCGAATGCGACGTGCATCAGTCCGGGGATCGTTGCGCTCGGGTCGGCGCCACGGTAGTAGTGGACGCCCTGGACCAGCGAGGCCGCACAGTTTCCAACACCGACGATCGCTACCCGGATGGGGTTCTCTGCCACGGTTCTCCTTCGAAACACTTCTGTCTGGCCGCCACGCCGATGGCGGGCAGCCTATCCAGTCTACGCCGTCTTTCAACACCCTGCCGGGCCAAACCATTCCCGAGAGGGCAGCGCTATTTCCGGGCGGGCCGGGGGCTAACCGCTCACTGCAGTGGAATCGTGCGACTGCCCCACCGGCTTGGACTCGGGCGACCCACGCTGGCGCAGGTAGACGGACAGGATCACCATGGACCAGACGGCCAAAAATTCGGACTGCCAGTTCTGCAGTGTCCGGTTCCAAAACTCCGGGGAGCCCAGATAATCACCCCAGCTGCCCAAATCCTGCAGGTTGCCGATCTGGCTCTCGGCGAAAGCGCTGAAGCCGCTGATCGACTGCACCAACCAGGACCCCACAAAGATGGCGCCCATCATCAGGCCCAGCGAGTTCGAGAACACTTTGGTGCGCCAGCCGCCTGCCTTGGCCCACTTGGGTGAATCCGGCCGGGCGAACCGGGCCAGAAGTTGTTCCTTGTCCGACTCCTTGCCCCGCTTGTCCAACTCCTTAGACTCTGGGGAGCCTTTCTGCACGAACCAAATGCTGCGAGCAGCGGATGGTGTTTCATCGGGCCAGCACCCCGATCGCTGCCATGAAGATCAGCCCGGCTGTGATGACTACCAGCACGATCCAAAAAGACCAGCGCATCTCAGCTTCCGTCCACTTCGCAGTCGTAGGGGCGTTCACCGCGGAAGGTGCAGCCCGCGCCGAGGACCTTCCATCGGTCTCCCGATCGGGTGAGGAACATGGTGTCCGTGTCCAGCACCACCTGCGCGTTCCGTCCATACGCCTGGCTCCCGGTCACCTTTCCGGCAGCGGGCAGGTCCAGTTGCAGGACCTTCCGCGAGCAGCTGCCGGGCTCGTCGCCCTCGGTTTCTTCCACCGCCACCGGGGCCAAGAAGTCGCACGCTGCGGCACCATCGCCAGCTTGGACTGCGGTCAGGAACCCGCTAGCGGCGGCGGCATCCTCACTGCCCGGGTTCAACGATGAACATCCGGCGGCCCCGAGGGCCAGCACCAGGAGTGCCGCCAACGACGGAAGCTGCCGCAGGCGCCGGCTGGAGCGACTCGTCTGCATTTTTCCTCCTGCCCGGTCAGTACCCCGGACAAGAGCGGTTCCAAACGGTGTGCTGCTTGCCTGGTGTATTCCTCAGGCAGGAAGACGGCGGGCATTGCGCAGCCGCCGCACCAGTTTCAGGGCCGGCGAGGGCAGCACGGTGCGCAGCTTCGAGCGCATCTTGCGGCGCTGCACCGCAGCCAGCCGTTCAGGATCCGTCGCCAGTTTGCCCGCCCGGGCTCGTTCGGCGAAGTTCACCAGCAGGTCGTCCAACGGCACGGTTTGGACATGGAAGTAGTTGTCCCGCAGCCACCGATGGTCGGGGTGCCGGAACCGGGCGGCCACCAGATCCTCCAGATTCCCCACCAGTCCGGAGCCGTCGAAGACCTTGTTCAGCATCTGCTCGGACAGGCCGAAGTCGTCCAGAATCAGCACCGGCAAGCCGGCGTCGAGCGCTTCCAGGGCAGCCGTGGAGCTGACCGTGACCATCGCCGCCGCCGGCGTGAGCTGAGCGGACATGGGGCCGGTGCAGAACTGCAGTTCGTGTCCGCCGACGGCGCGTGCCGCCACCAGATCCGACCAGAGCTGGTCGAAGGGGTACTGCTCCAGGTGCGTCTGCGGCTCGCCGGCCCACGCCCGCAGCTTCACCCGCACCGACAGTTCCGGCCGGCGCCGCGCCAACGCCGCCAAGGCCTGCAGGATGGCCACGCGCTGTTCGCGCTCCACCGGAACCTTGGCCTGCGGCGCAAAGACCACCGAGCGGAGCGGGACCTGCTGCGGTTCCGGGCGGCCCGGCGAGGCCAGGAACGGCAGCCGTGAGACCAGGATCCGCTGCGGCAGCCGCATGGCGTCGGCCAGATCGCTGAACGCGCGGCATTCGGCATGGCTGTGCGTGATGAAAGCGTCGCCGAGGGCGCGGTAGTTCAGCGCCTTGCGGGTGGCCGGGAAAGCAACGCCGGGCAGCGCGGACAGCAGCGCCGGCCGGTGCGGCATCCGGGAGGCCTGCGTGAAAACTTCTTCCACCACGGGTCCGGTGGCCGCTGCCAGCACGACGTCGGCGCCCGCCAACGCGGTCCGCAGGCCCGACGCGGGGATCACCCGGGGCGCCTTGCCGGCCAGGAACGTTCCGGCGGTGGCTGCCTGGATCTGTTCCAGCGTGGGCAGAATGGGGGAGCGGACCAGCAGCACTTCGCGCTCCCAGCCTTCCCCGAGGGATTCCAGCGTGGCGCAGGCAAACTTTAGGTAGGAATCGCTGTCTGCAATCGCCAGCACGCGGAACGGCTGGACCGCGTGGTCCCCGCCGACTGGGGACTCGGCCGTGCCTTGCGGACCCAGTGTCATCGCTTGCCTCCTTCGCGCAGGGAACTGCTCAGGTGCCGGCGCAGTTCTTCCGTTGTCTCCGGCAACCACCAGTCGTCCGGTACCGGCTGTCCCTTCAGCGGTACGCCGGACGGGGCCAGGATCAGGCGCAAGGAGGCCAAGACGGTGGAGGGCAGCGCGCGGACAACCTGCCCGGGCCGCAGGCCGCGCAGCCGCATTTCCACCGGTATCGTGTGCTGTTTGACGCGGATCATCGGGTGTCCGTCCAATTCGTTGAGGAGATCCGGTTGTTCCCGGCGGTGCGGAAAATAGGCCACCGGGCCCTCCTCGGTCAGCGACCGCACCCAGTCCTTGTACGGCTCGGGCCGGATCAGTTTGTCGGCCGGCATGGCGGAACCAACCACAATGGTTGGTTCGAGGATGTTCTCGGTGATCGGCTGGGTGCCCAGCCACTCGAACCGGTGCCGTTCCAGATGGCCGCCGAGGGCCCTGAACTTCTTCTCCACGGCGTCCGGCACGGACAACGCCGTGAACACCAGCAGTCGGCCCTGGCTCGCCATCCGGCGCAGGGTCCACCACGTGGCCAGGCCCAGCGCCTTCCGCCGCATGGTCGGCACGGCCCGCGGACGGATCAGCGGGGTGGGCCCATCGCTGACCAGCATCTGCAGCAGGCTCAGCGTTGCCAGACCGTCGTCCACAATGACCAGTTCGTCGGCGACCACGCCGCGCAGGAGCTCGGTCTGTACCTTGCCGGAATAGGCGTCGCCGGTCACCCAGCGGTCCAGTTTCCGGCTGCGGACGGCGGGCAGGGCGGACGACGGCGGCGTGAACCGAACCCCGCTCGGCACCTGTGCCATCAGCGACTTCAGCGTGCTGTCCATGCCGACGGCGTCGCTGCGCGGGTGGATCAGTGTTTCCTGTCCAAGCAGGCCGGCACCGTGGGCCTCGACGGCGCTGAGCAACTGCAAAGGCGACTCTGCCCAGACGGCGGCACGGCCGAAGCGCGGGCGAATCAGTTCGCTCCGGTGCCCTCGCCGAGTTTTGGCCCCGGGCTTCGGGTGGGCCAGGCTGCGATCCACTGCCGGACCCAACTGGGGGAGGAACGCCGCCGTGACCGCTGTCTCCGTTATCACTTCCGCCTCATGAGGCCACGGCCGATTTGAGTTTGCGGACGGCACGCCGGCCCATCCGCTCGACCTTGGCCAGCGGACGCGCGCCGACAGCCGGGGGCAGTCCGCCGGGGAGCTGAAGCTTTGTCAGCCGCCGCCGCTTGAAGTAGCGCATCTGGGGTCCGTCCTGAATGCTGTGCAGATAGGTTTCCGCGCTGGGGCGGACTGCTGCCAGCGTATCTGCCTGCATGCAATAGGAAACGGCCTCGACCAGCGGCTGCAGCCGCCGGGCCGCCGGAGTGTCCGCATCTTCCTGGTCTGGCGCCTGGGCGTCCCGTTCCAAAACGGCATCGATGATGGTGACGGGCAGGCGGTTGCTGTTTTCGTACGGACTCAGCCGCTCCAACAGCAGCGCCGTCCCGACGGCCGCGGCGTCGATGTTGAACAGGTATTTAGCTGTCATCAGGGCGGTGGAGAAGCAGCTCACCACCAAGTGCGGCTGAAGCCGCTGCATGACCACTTCGGCCGGGGCGGAGGATTCCAGGATGTCCAGCTGCATGCCAAGCTCCCGTGCCGCGGCCTCGATGGAGCGGACGGCTCCCGGCCCGGCGCTGGGGTGGGGTTTGAACACGCAGTGCCGGATTCCCCGGTCTTTGGCCTTCTCGATCATCCGCCGGTGAAGCGTCACTTCTTCCTCGGCCGAGAGGATCCCCAGATCGGCCAGGTACTGGCCCAGCAGCAGGGCGGTTCCGGCGCCTGCATCCAAGGGCTGGGCTGCGGGAAGGGCACCGGGCGGCAAGGACCGGTCCAGTTCTTCCATGGCGCGGCGCAGCGAAGCCGGATCCACCGGAACCAGTTTCGGATCGTGTTCGCGCAGCAGTTGCGGGCGCAGACCCGGAACCAGATCAACGTACAGCAGGGAATCCAGCCGCTGGGCCACGGCCAACGGGACGGGGTTCCGGGTGGGGCCGTAACTCATCAGACCGTCCGAATGCACGGAGACCGGTGCGCTGGCGAAGATGCGGGCCAACGCGATCGCGGGATCCACCTGGATGGATTCGACGTAAAGGTGCACCGGTTCGCGGCCCAGCTCCCATTCCGAACGCAGCAGCTTCTGCCACAAGTCGAGGTCTTGTTCGCGGGGATTGAACTGACCGGGCCGGCGGGGCCAGAGCAGGCTGCTCAGGTCCACGACGCGGTCGAATCGGCTGGCCGTTTCGGTGAAACCCGGCGACTCGTGGAACGGGACGGTGATCTCCGGAATCATCGCGTTGTCGGTCAGCACCAAAATGCGTTCATTGTCCGTCTCCGGCAAGGCGGCGTCGTCGATGGCCGCTGCCAGCGAGACGCATTGGTACAGCGTTGAGACGACAAAAAGCTCTTTCACTTCAATGCTCCGATTGCTGTTTCCAGCGTCTTGCGCCGGCGGTCGCCGAGGGACTGCAGCCCGGCGGCGACCGCCGCATCCGGAAGGCCGGCCACGGCAGCGCGCACTCCGGACGTCAGTTCCTGGCGGACAGCCCGGGTCATGGAATCCGACCGATCGAGGTGGTGGCACGCGATGGCGAGGAATTGCCGGATGGCCTTCGGCCGAAAACGGTCTGCCTCGCGGTCTTCCGCCACCAACCGGAAGACCTCGGCGTAGCTGCGCAGGAAATCCAACTGCCTGCGGTCGAAGATTTGGCTCAGCGACGTCGCGACGCCCCGGCGGTAGAACGCGCCCAAGTGATCCGAGACCGCATAGGAGGATGCCTGCAGATGCAAGCGCCAGATCCACGGACGGTCCTCGGCGGTATGCAGTCCGTCGAGGAAATGCAGTAGGCCGGCCTCTTTGAGCGCGCTGTTAAAGATGCCGAACGGCGCGTACGGATAATCGACCATGGTCGAATCGTTCGAAGGCCCAATGTCCTGGCGAGGGTCGAGGGCGATGCCGCGCACCGCTTGCGGGGCACGGTGAACGGTCCGGACTCCGTTGGTGTGGCGGATGTGGTCCACGCGGAGGAAGTCCACGCCCAGCTGCACGATTTCCTCGGTGATCCGGGACAGGTGCCCGGGGGCGTACCAGTCGTCCGGATCGAAAAAGGTGATGTAGCGGCCGGTGGCGGCGTCCAGGCCTTGGTTGCGCGCCGCGGCCAGGCCGCCGGCGGTGTCGTTGCGGTGGATCTGCAGGCCGGGGAGCCGGCCGGTAAAGGCGGCGGCCAGCTCCCCGGTCCCGTCGGTGGAACCGTCATCGATGACGATGATTTCCATCACCGAGGGATCATCAAACTGGCGGGTCAGGCTGGTCATCGCGTCGCGGATGAAAGGTGCCTGGTCTTTCGCCGGAATGATGACGCTCAGTAATGGCTGGTTCATGAGGGGTGCTTAGCCGTCCACCCGGCGCAGCCGGGACAGCGGTGCCAGTTCGCCCGGGAACACTTGCTTGACGCCGTCGCCCATGGCATCTTCCAGGATCCGGATGTCGCGGATCAGCGCCTCGAAGCCCTTCGGCTCCAGCGAGG
>NZ_JBNHHB010000014.1:0-92351 GCF_059091905.1 Arthrobacter sp. Dra40 | reverse complement strand
CAGCAGCCAAAGCCATACCCGCCACTCCTGGGTAGCCAAGACACTACAACTGCCCTGCGAACTACCTGCGCAACAACATAAGGACAGCAGCCAAAAAACGTCGTAGACACAACAGGTTCAGGGACGGCGGAGCTCTGCGGAGCCGGCACTGGACCCAACGCCGGCCGCGCCAGCGGACGCCCGAATCAGTGCGAGCCCTGCGAGCACCCTCTTTGTCCAGCAGCCTGTTGGACTTTTCAGGTGCCGACCAGGGACCCGGGGCGGGTCCGGAGCGGCGAGGTGATGAGCGTCGGACTTTTCGGGATTGGCGGGCCGCCGCCGGGGACCACGGCGGCAGCTGCACCGTGCGGCGGCCCGCCGAACTTTCGCCGGGACGGGCTGGTGGCCGGAGCTGAGCGGTCCGGCCACCATGGGTGCTGGTTAGGCGGCGTGGACGGTGTAGGGCATCCGGTACCGGCTGGGCAGTTCCGCGGCGGCTTCGGGCAGGTCTGCCGGTCCGTGGGCCTGCCCGTTCTTCCAGTGGAAGAATGCCTGCTCGGTGATGGCGTCCCACTGCCGGGCTTTGGTCCGGTAGTAGGTGGTTTCCACGTCGCCCTCGCAGTAGGTGGCGATGCCGAACAGGTTGCCAATGGAATCGGCGGTGCGGATGGCGGCGACCATGACGTAGGGCCACTGGCCAAGGTCCCAGCCCTCGCTCCCCCAGCTGGGAATCACGGTCCAGCCGTGTTCGGCGATGAGGTCCATCCACTCGTACCCGCCGTCGGCGTGGTAGTCGCACAGGACCGGGGCGTCGGTGATGACCTCGCCGGTGTCGGCGGTGGTTACCGTCTCGGTGGTGATGGCGTTCATGGTGTTACTCCTTTTGCAGAGGAATGTGGTGGGTGGGGCGACCAATGGCGACCGGCCAGCTTCCCCGCTCCCCCCGTTGTTTTTTGGTTGCTGGCAAGCTTGCTTGCTCGGCGGCCGACGGAGGCCCGTCTACCCGTAGGGCAAGTCCGGGAAAATCCTCGGAGGAAATAAGCGAGGAACGAGCGCCGGAGAGAATTTTTGGGGCGCAGGCCCCGACGAAGGAGGGGCTAGACGGGGTGGAGCGGACGCCTAGAATCCGTAGGACAGCAACCAGAAAACGTCGTAGACACAACAGGGCCAGGGGTGGCGGAGCTCTGCGGAGCCTGCACTGGACCCAACAGCCGGCCGCGCCAGCGGACGCCCACCAGGGTGCAGCGCAGCGAAACCCCCAGCGCGCCCCGCGCGCTGCTTCTGCATAGGGTAGGCGCATGAATGACCCGGCAGCGCAGCATCCCAGCGGTCGTAGCGGCCGCCCGCGGACCCGGCCGGGCTATTCACGGATTCAGTGGATCCTGGCGTTGATTTTCACTTCGGCCGCAGCTGCTTGCTGGGCGCTGGTGGCGGCGGACGTGGTTGTAGGGCGGCCTGCGGCCGGCGATGTTTTCATCGCCGCGCTCAACACTCTCGCGGCCGCAGCGTTGTGGTGGATGGCTGCCACCAGCCGTCCGAGATAGGGAAAAGCCGGCACTTGTGTGCCGGCCTTTCCGGGTTTTCCCTCTGCAAAGGAAATCTACGAGTGCGGCGTCATTGCCGCAGTGTCACTGCTCGTCAAGTCGGTGGTCTTCGACGGGCCGGTCAACGGGACCTACGATCGGCCCTGCGGTCAGCAGGCTCAGTTCCAGGATGTCTTCCAGCGGGCTCGCGTCCGGGGCAACGGTATCGTCTTCGGTCATGCGGAAGGGATCGACCACGTGCGGGGCTCCTTGACTGTCTGGGATGGATCCGAAAATACCGAAAAGGATGTCAACCAGTGGCGAACTATGTGGCTCCGGCTAGCGAAGGTTCGCTCTTTGGGTTAGTTCGGCAATCACTTGCTGCGGGTTGCTTGTCGAGATGATAACAGGGCGGTTCTCCACTGTCATTCGGACGGCTGTGCCGCCGACGATGTAACCGATGCTCCCATCCCTGAGCAGTCGCACACCCATCCCTTGCCAGAACCCCGTCTGAAAAGCTTCAACATCAGTGATTTTCTGGTATGCAATCTCTGTGCGGATGAATCTCAGTAGACGCACCTCCATCCACTGCTCCAGAAAAGTGATACGACACTTCATCAGAGAGACCGCGATGATGGTGAGGACTGCGATTGCAGTACAGATGAAGACCAGAAGATTAGTTTCTTCTTCATTAGCAAGCATCATCAAACTGAACGCTGTGAGCGCTACAGCTATCAGCCACAAGACCATGCGGTAGCGCAACGGCATGGCACTGCTCATTGTCATTGTCCTCCTGATTGGCCGATATCGTACGGCACTACGTGGAACAGACTCTTCTCCAGGTATTGAGACTCTTGCGTTGCTCCGTAGAACGAGGAGAGCATGACGGTCATTCCGCTGCCGCTCTCGCCAAGCACTGCAATGTGCTGCTCTCCCGCTCTATTCACTGGCATATCAGGAGCTTACACAGTGGTGACATTCCCCAAGAGATTGGACTCGTGACCTGAGTGCGGGGAGGTGGTTGTCGAATGAGCCAGGCCGCGTGCAGCGTTCCACAACATAACTGACATTATGTTGTGGATACACGCTGTCTGGAAAAACCTTCACACTCAGCGGATTGAATCGTGGAAAAAGACCCGCCATCTCATCTCCCGGCTATGCAGCGAGTAGCAACCACCCGCAGGCTGGAAATGGCGCAGCCACGACTCACCCGGCACCGCTATCGGATGGTTTTAGTGGCCTTTGACGACTTAGTGGCTGTGACGCAGTACTGCTTGGTCCCTGTGACTCTGACTTTGAGGGCCTTGCCGCGATCCGGGGTTTTGACATGGTATCGTCCCTTCACAGTATCGGCTGTTCCTGCGGCCCGGCTGGCAGTCGCTGCGCCCGCGACAGCGTCCAACGCGGCCGGAGGAGCCCTGGCGGGGGAGGCCGCCGCGCACCTGGGAAACCCAAACAGGTAGGCCGAACCCCTGTGTGTGGGGTCCGGCCTACGGGTTTAGCGGCTCAGTTGTCGGTCATACGCCTTCTTCGGGTCGCGGGTGCAGTCGGCGAGCAGGCCGCGGTTGACCAGTTCGCCAAGAAGTTCGGCGAGCCGGTAACCGGCCACGTCCTCCAGTGCGAGCTTGAAGTAGCGGGCGGCGAAGCTGGACTTTCCTTTGAGCTTCAAGGAAGGAGACGTCGACATTGCCCAGTGCGGTGAACTGCACGCGATCACCGGACGGGGACGGAATGTGCTCAAAGAGCCCGCCCAGTCCGTCCAGGGCCTGAAGGATCGTCCGGTCGTAGGGGTATCGGTGCAGCACGGCCGCCGGCTGTGGCCCCGCATACGTCGCGACGCTACGAGGCCTAATGACCCCCGATGCAGTGCTGGTGGAGACGGTGTCCAGTGTTCATGACGTGGACGGCCTGATACTCCGACACGTTCACCTCCCGGGTTCAAGTTAGGAGTGCAATGCGTCACCTGCCCAGCACTCGCACACCTCAGAAGGGTCCCCGTTGATCATCAGCAATTTGTCCCGCAAGCTCGGTCTCATAACTTTTTGCGGCTTCATGGCCTGCACCGCCGCCTCTCCCGCCGTGGCGCAGCCGGTATCGGCCGAAACCGGGCAGCGGGCGTCCACCACGGATAGGTCTTCCTTCCTGAGCAACGGCGTGACGGCGCACCGCGGCTACCCGGAGGCGTACGCGGAAAACACTTTCCAGGGCTACAAGGCTGCCATGGAACTCGGCGCCGACTGGATCGAACTGGACGTCTTCACCACCGCCGACGGTCAACTGGTGGTCTCCCACGACAAGACGACCGGGCGGTTCGCCGACCGCGACCTGGTCATCGCGGAGAGCACCTACGCGGAGCTCAGCACCCTCGACGTGGCCTACAGCTTCCGAGAGGAGCACGGGCTGACCGAACAGGAGGCCCCTCCGGCACGCATGCCACTGCTGTCGGAGATCCTGGAGTTAGTCCAGTCCCAAGACAGGACCCGAGCCTCGCTGCAGCCCAAGGACCAGTCGACCGCCGCGGCCGTGGCAATGGTGCAGGACATGGGCGCCCAGAGATGGGCCGGGTTCAATGACGGCAACCTCGCCAAGATGAGCCTGGTCAAGGAGCTGGACCCGTCGATCCACGTCTTCTGGGACCTCCCGGCCCGCGGCAACCTGGACGAGGAGATCGCCATCGCGACGAACCGGGGGTTCGAGTCTCTGGTCGTCAACCAGAACCGGGTCAGCCCCGAGGTGATCGAAACGATCGAGGCGGCCGGCTTCGAGTCCGGGGCATGGACCGTGAACGAGACTTCGACGATGCAGCGCTTCATTGACTGGGGCATCGACCGCCTCTACACGGACAGCGCCGACCAGGCTCTGCTGCTCTTCGGCGTGGACCCGCGCGAGGGCCTGGAACGCGGGCTGCTGGGGCACTGGTCGCTGGACGACGTTGTCGGGACGACTGCCGACGATTCCGGCTCGCCCAACCCGATCCGCAACGGCCGCCTGCAGTCCGACGCGGACCTCACTCCGCGCGGGCACGGCCACCTCAAGGGTGCCGTGGCGCTGGATGGCACCGGTGACTATGTCGACGTGCCGTTCGAGGTGCTGCCAGACGAGGCCCCGGCCTACACCGCGTCCGTCTGGTTCAAGCCCGAGCAGGTTGGCGGCACCCGCCAGACTCTGTTGGAGTCCTCCGGCTCCTGGGCCATTTCGATGGAGCTGGCCGAGACCACCGGGAACCTCAGGTACTCCGTGCAGACGGATGGCACTTCGGTGATCGCTGAGTCCGGCGTGGCGCCGACTGCCGGCCAGTGGCACCACGCAGCCGCCACCTACGATGCTGCGACCGGCGCATCCCACCTGTACCTCAACGGCGAAGAGGTCACGGAGTTCGTCGATCCCAAGGAGGCCGGCTCCGGAACCCTAGCCCGGACCGATGGTCTTCACCTGGGCAGCTGCGACGGTGCCGACGGCCGGTTCTTCCAAGGCGCACTGGACGACGCCGCCGTGTGGAACCGGATCCTCACCGAGGACGAGCTGGCCACCATCTGGAACGATGGCGACGGCACAGCGGTACCCGCCAGCTATCGGGAGGCTAAAGGCACGCCCGGCTGGTGGGAGCCCCGCAAGAACTAACGCAGAACGACCAACGGCGGGTCCCGCGGCGGGCCCTCCGTTGGTGTAAAGAGGCCAGTTTCCGGGGTCCATAGTCGGCGGCCGAGAATTGTATGCGGAGAGCACGGCGTCGTGGGCAGGTGGAGCCGGTGCGGAAGCTCGGGCCGCCCCTCCACAGTCAAGCGTTCGGCCGAACGATGGCAGCAACCGCCGATAACGGCGCATACGTCAGGGCCTCCCGTCGCACAGCAGATAAAGCTACGGCCGCCCGCTTTCGCTGCAGGTAGCCGTTGGTCCTTCCTGACTTTGAAACTCCTGTGGGCGTCCTCGTCCTACCTTGATGATGTAGAGGTCAGACGCGCCTCGCCGGTTCCTACTTGACGCAAGGATGCGACCACAGCCCCGCGGCTGACCGAAGACTAATACCACCATCGCTCGATAGGAGCACTGCCGGGAACGACTACTTCCGGCCCGGCGAAGAAGCACTGCGGGACGAGGCCCATCTGGACAGCCAATCGGACCTCGAGCGCTTCGAAGGGCGCATGCCTCCCCTGGCGCACAGGGCATACCGCCCACCTTGCGCAGTGCCTCATTCTGTCAGGAGTCGTCGCGCAGGACGCCCTGCTGGTGTCATGGGACCGCTGTCCGCTTAAGATCCCTCGCCGGTCACGAAGCGCTGGTGTTCAATGCCGGTTCCTTAGCTCGGGCTACGGCCCGATACGCGCGAAGGCACCATAGCGGCAAGGCGCCCGTGCGCTGCCAGGATGCCGAGGATAACCAGAGAGGCACCGAGTGGTTGGTGCCATCCGAGAGGTTCTGCAAGGAAAACCGTCCCCAATATGACACCAACAACCGGAGACAAATAAGTGACCGCAGCAGCGTTGGCTGCACCCCATGCTGTGACGATGTTGTTGTTCCAGACGTAGGCCATGCCCGTGCCGAAAACTCCCAGGATAATCATGCTCACGGTCGTGGCACCGCTGAGTTGTTCGATCGGCGTACTGGCCAGCCAAGGCGTTGCGGCGATCATGAGCGCGGCACCCAGCAGTACTTGGACGAAGGCGAGAGCAGAGGCGCTCAAGCCTCGGCCGGCGACGAAGCGCCTCAAATATGTGAAGGCCAGGGCATAGCAGGTGGCGGCACCGAGGCAGGCAAGTTGCCCGGCCAGGCCCTTGCCGTCCCCGGGTCCGTTCCACGGGCCCATGATGATGACTACGCCGACGAATCCCAACCCCAAGCAGAGGCTGCGGTGGCGGGTTAAGCGCTCGGTAGTCAACGCCAGAGCCGCGACCAACATGGTGATCAGCGGAGTCGTGGCATTGAAGACATGGTCACGACCAACAGATGCCCCCACACCCGCATATCAGATGGAATTGGGCGGCGAGTTACCAACATCAAAAGTCCCAGAGCGACCGCGCCGATAACCATACGGGCCCACACCACCTGCGTCGGGGACAGGTCATGCAGACCGAGCTTAATGAGCAGGAAACTGGACCCCCAAGCCAGCGCAAGCAACACAAACTGAGTTATGACACCTGAACGTGTTTGAGCGAAACCGCGTCCCATTGATTCCTCTTTCAATCAACTTCATTGCCCTGGAGGCCTTGGCCAGGCACATCATCACTTGGCAGACGCCGGAGCAACCCAAGAGGTGAGATGGCCGCCGAATCCCGACGAAACGACCCGTTGCAAGAAGTGGCGTGTGGTGTGCTGCACCCCGCACCCGCCGCGACGCCGATCCCGACGCCGGAATACCAGTGCATCATCTACTGCGAGCTCCAACAACCCGCCTCGGCGTACCGCTGGAAAAGACCGCCACACAGGCCGCCGACGAATTCACGTGCCAGTCGTGCTTTGTGGTCCGCTGCCGGTCCCAGATTGCCCGGCAGACAGGCAGCCACGCATACTGCACCGACTGCGACGGCTAAACGGCCGTTCCCACAGGTTCCTGCAGGGTGGGGCCGCACCCTTATTAGCCGGCTCTTGCCTTAGTAGCCGGCCATGCTCTCACCGTCGACATGGGCCCGGTGCCGGTCAACGCCAGTAACCGTCCGATGCCCGTGCCGGCGGCCTCATTGATGATCCCCGGCAGCAGGATCTCCCACATGTGCCTGATCCGTTCCATCACATCAGCCCGGTCCGTCATCACCGCAGAAACCAGCTGAACACCGGTAAAGCATGCCACCACCAGCCGCGCCAAGGCGCCGGGGTTGGTTCCGGGCCGGAGCTGCCCCATCGCTGCAGCCTTCGCGGACAGGGATTCCGGCACTTTGATCCAGTCACTGTAGGGTTCATCGACCCGATGGCCGAACGAGGAAGCCTCAAACGTGAGCCGGATGCCGGCCCTGACCACCGGGTCACGGGCCAGGCGCCAACCAAACTCCCGGCACATGATGATCATCGACTCCAGCGGCGGATGGCCAAGCGGCAGCGGCCATCGATAACCTGTATGGCCTGGCCACGCCTCGGGAAGGTGGTCAACCGGAGGGTGAACCAGTCGGCTAGCAGGTTCGCCCTCCTGTTTGGCGTTCACCGACTTATCGTCTTTTGCTCACCAAGCACTTGCGTCCGAGAAGTCCGGCTCAGGCATTTCCCTGCCTAGCTGACGCTCGAGGCGCATCAGGTCATATGTCTTCGTGTACCCCAGCTGGCTGACCAGATAACGCGTTAATGGTGGCGGCGACCGGATGCCCTTGCGCCGCCATATCCACTCCAGCAGGTGCCCGACGCTCCATGCTGTGCCCGAGGGGACGCTAAGGACCAGCACCCGCTTGCCACGCTGCCGCAAAATCTCCTTCAGCGCGTCCTTCAGTACAACCGAGTTGCCGTCAGCAACATTGAAAACCCGGTGTTGCAGCTTTTGCTCGGAGATCATCTCGATGACCACTGACACAAGGGTGTCGATCCTCGTCAGCGAGATCAAGTTCCTCCCGCCGTCCGGCAACGGCAGAATGAAGCGCCGTGCTGCCTTCTCTACCCGGGGGAGCAATGTCATATCGCCGGAACCATAGATCGCATGGGGGCGCAGGATGATGGAACCGTTCTTTCGCCCATCGTCCAGCACTAGTTCCTCTGCCTCGGACTTTGATCGCGCGTACGCGTTCAAATAGGAGCCGCTGCGTGGCGTTGTCTCCGTCATTAGGGTTCCGCGACGGCCGTTTGGCTGGTAGACGCTGCCGGTGGAGATGTGGATGAAGCGTGCTACCGGGTCGATGAGCAGCGCTTCCCGCGTTCCGCTGATATTGACCGCAGCGATCTCTTCATCATTGCCCCAGTCACTGGCAGCCGCAGCACAATGGATGACAGCATCGAACTGGAGCCCGGTCGACTCATTTTGCTCCAGTGCTTCCCAGTAGTGATGGGCGGTACCGGGCACTTCCCGCCTTCCGAATGAGTGCACCTCCCACCCGTCGTCCAGAGCCGCTTTGATGACAGCGCCGCCAACAAACCCTGTTCCACCCGTGACAGCGATCCTAGACACGGGCGTGCTCGTTCAAGAGTTTCTCCACCTCGGGGTGAACGGCGGCGTCTTTGCGTAGCTGGATGCGGTTGGGTTTGCTGCTGCGTCCGGAGAGTGGGATTTCGTCCTGCATGATGACCACGTCGGGCAGCGCGTCCAAGTCGACCACGTCCAGCAGATGAGACTCCAGCCTGCTGCGCAACTTCTGCTCGTCCTGCCCTTTTTCGGGGACCACGAGCAGAACGACGATGTCTTCACCATGCATATCCGGCACCCCGACGATGACACAGGAAGAGATGCCGTCCAGTCGCATGATGCCCGGTTCGTAGAGCCCAGGATAGATATTCTTGTTGGACCGTATCAGCATGTCCTTCTTCCGCCCAAGCAAGACCAGCCGCCCGTCTGCGGTCAGGGTAGCAATGTCACCGGTGCGGTGCTCAGACTTGTGTTCCTCGCCCAGATATCCCAGCATCAGACCGTCTCCGGACAGGATCAGCTCGCCCGTGCCGATGTCGTCCATATCCTCGATGCGCGCGGTGACTCCGGGAATCACACGACCTGCAAGGTCACCACCGACGAATTCCACCTTCTCAGCTCCGTCCACGACCGCGACAGGCAGAATCTCCGTCATCCCGTAGACAGCGAGCACCTTGGTCTGAGGCATCACCTTCTCTACGCGACGGATCAATGGCGGCAGCACGGGAGCCGCACCCATTGCCAACACGGGAAGCGGGTTGGACCCCTCGGGGAGTCCGCCCCGGCGCTCGATCTCGTTGAGCATGAGCGTGGTGTCAGCGGGAACGAGGAAGGTATGGGTCACCTTCCGCTCCAGCAGCGCGTCCAGCCACCTACCGGCGTCCTTGGCAGGGGGATGATTGGGAATCTCCCACTGACCTCCACAGATCATGGCGGTGACGCCGAACATGAAGTGATCCGTGTAGACCGAGCTGTCCTTATCGATGCCGGTCAACTCGATGAAGGCGTGCATGCCCGAGCCCAGAGACGCGCGTGAATGGACTACTGCCCTGGGGTGAGCGGTCGTACCTGAAGTGAACGCGATGATCGCTTCCCCACTAGGGTCGGTTGCCAGCATCTCCTGCTTTGTCGCGCGCAACAGCTTCTTCACGCTGGACGCGCCCAGCGGGGTACCGGGCAGTCGATGACCGGAGTAGTAGTGTCCCACGGGTAGGCTGCGGTAATTAGGCATGGACAAACCGCGCTTGCGCATCAACGGGGACAGCATGGGCAGCGACGCCATGTAGAGCAGTGACTCGGCAGCTGCATACCTCGGAGCCGTCATCTTAATCCGCGAGTCAAAGAGTTCGGGAGCAGTGCCCGGGTCGGCGAACACGACCACGCCGCCGGAGGCGACAATGCCCAAGGCGAGAAGGATGCCGTCCGGGTTGGGGCGTACCGAGAACAGGAATCGGTCCCCTTGCTTCACTCCGCGCTGCTGGAGACTGGACGCGATATTCACGATCCCCTCACCCAGGTGCGCATAGGTATAGGAGACGCCGCCCTGTGTAATGGCAGTGCGTTCCGGGTGCTTCTTCGTTGCGTCGAGCAGCAGTCCAATCACGTCATGCGGCATTGATTTTCCTAAGGATGAGTTTCTCGTACGAGGGGGCGAGCACGTTCTTCCGCACCGCCCGGTCCTCGATCACGATGTCGCCGCCGTCCTTCACCGCTTCCAGCAGCGTGTTGATGAAGCCCTTGGTCTGGGACATCGCCAGCGGCATGCCGATGCAGAAGTGCGACCCGGCACCGAACCACATCTGCTGCATCGGTTTAGGGATTTCCCGGTCAGGGTCAAAGGTTCCGCCCTGTGGGACGCGGCGGCAGGCGAACAGCGTAAGTAGGACCGCGCGCTGCCCGGCCTTGATCTTCTTGCCGCCGATCACCGAGTCCTCTTCGACTGCGCGCAGCATTACCGGGGTGGGGACGGTCAGCCGCAGTCCCTCATTGATGACTCTGCCCATTGCCTCCGGGTCATCGGAGAGCTTATGCAGCCACCCGGATTCAAGGATCAGAGCGACCATGCGGGGCAGGTAGGAGATGATGGTCTCGGTCCCGGCGATGATGAATGCGGTGGCGGCGCCGACAGCTTCTTCCTCGCTCAGTCCAAGGGCTTTCATCCGTCCGGGGACAGTGTTCTCATCTCCCCGGTGGTAGGCAGCGATGACCGGGTGGGTGAGCTTAGCGAGGACACCACGCGAGTACACAGCCTGCTCTTCGGTCAGTGTTCCCGTCAGGGACGCCTGCGAGGTGAGCTCGTGAGCTTGCATTACCACGTCCGCCACTGACGTATCGGAGATGTCCAGTCCGGTCAGTTCACAGATCATGGTTCCGGCGATCCGTGACACCTCGGCGACGGCGTCGATGCTCTCCCCGTTCTTCAGCCGATCCAGCATCTGCCCCAAAGGTTCGTCCATGATCGCGGCAGAGAGCTCACCCATCGCACGCGGGGAGAAGATCGGACCGAGCTTGCGACGCAGGCTCAGGTGCGCGTCGCCGTCCATGTTCACGAGCGCGGTAGGTCCGGTAATCGGAGTCCACAGTCCTGCCGGTCCGCCCTTGCCGGTCTTGGTGAATACCGGGTCGGTGAGCACGTCACGCATCAACTGCGCCTCGGAGACCACGAGTCCGATGCCGGGGATTCGGATATTGGTGCCCAGCTTTGCCAGCCACTTCAGCAGCGGGTATCCCTTTGGGTGCGCGGCACGCTGGAGACGTTCTTCCCACACGTTCACCGCCGTCATCGGATGTCCACCACGTCCGGCTTGTATCGGTGGTCCGCGTACCACATGAGGGTGTTCCAGAGCCCCCATTCCTTGACCCGGCGGGTGGAGGAATAGACCACCACGTCCTTTGCCGCAACGTACTTGTCCGTGTGTCGGCGCACGTTGTTGATGAGCTCGCGGTCCTCGTGCACATCCTCGATCTTTGTGCGCGGGAAGCCACCGCATTCCAGATACAGTGCAGCCTCGATCGCCACGTTGCATCCAGCGGTCATGATGTACGGACCTTTGAAATGCGGTCCTTTATTGGACGGACGCACCTTGCCAAAAGCCTCGGCGACCACGACGGCTCCATCCAATACCTTGTACTGCCACGAGGGCAAGGGGTACTCATCAGTCCGGGGCTTGAGCTTTCCAGCGATAAAGCGAGTGCCGGTGTCGAACTCAGCCTTGATCTGCTCCACCCAGTCCTGCCGGGGCAGGCAATCGGTATCGGTGCGCGCAATGATGTCAGCCCCATGCTCTGCTGCCCACCGCATGCCCGTGTCGGCGGCGGCACCGGTGCCCTTCTGCGGCTCGTCAATCACATGCCAGCGGGTTATCCGCCGCTCCGCGATAAACTCCTTGATGACGTAACTAGTGCCGTCAGTGGAATGGTTGTCCACGAAAACGACATCGAAGTCCTGATCGGACTGGCGGTGCAGCGCCCGGAGGGTCGGCTTCACGTGGTGCACCTCATTGTAGGCGGGCAAGACGACGATCAGCTTCTTCTCAGTCATGATCTACAACCTCACCACGGTGACGCCGAGGCTGATGCCACCGGCGAGTCCGACCAGCGCGATCAGGTCACCGGGCTGAACCATTCCGGATCGCTCAGCTATCTTGAGTTGGAGCGGCAGGGTGCAAGAGGCAACGTTGCCGTGGTCGCCGAGCGTGATCACCGTCCTGTCGCCGGGGATGCCAAGCGTCTCCCGCACCTGATCCAAGTAGGGCAGCGCGACCTGATGCACGCCGATCATGGCGAACTCGTCCCAGGCGTAACCAAGCTTGTTGACCGTCTCGGTGAGTACGGAGGAGCCGAGGGCGGTGAACGCCTTGAACAGCCTACTGCCGTCGATCTCAAAATAGGTCCTGTCGAAACCACGCGGGTTGACCGAGCCGCCGTGCGGGAGCATGCCAACGTCCCATGCGCTGGAATCGGCAGAGAAGCCCATACCGAGGATCTCAGCACGCGGCAAGTCCTGGCTCCTGCCGGTCTGGGGAATGTCCGTCGACTCGATCAGCACCGCAGCCCCGGCGTCCGACATCGTGAACCCGGGGAATGAGGACATGTAGGTGTCCTTGTCCGGTATGTTCCACCGGATGCCGCGAGACGGCGCTTCACCGGACACGACGAGCGCTCGTTGATAGGCTCCGGCCTGCACCATCGCGTCAGCGACCTGTATTCCGTTGAGCATGCTGTTGCAAGCGTTCTTTACATCCATGACCGGGGCGTTGATGCCGAGCTTGGCGGACACGATATGGGAGGTTGCAGGTTCGATCATGTCCTGACTTGCCGAAGCGAAGATCAGCATGTCGATGTCTGAGGGATGGATGCCGGTCTCGGAGAAGAGATTGCGGGCAGCGGCTGCTGCCAGATCGGAAGTCTGCCAATCATCGGGCATGACGTGGACGCGCCCGACACCCGTGATCCTGTTGATCATCCCATAGGGAAGCTTCACGCCAGCCGGGGAAGACGCCTTGATCTTTTCTTCGATGTCGGCAATGGTACGGACATGCTCCGGAAGATGATAAGCGGAAGCGGAGAGACGAGACTTGCGGGGCAGCGCGATACTCTCATCAATCTCACTGGCGAGTTCTGAAACAACTTCCAGCGGCGAGTGTACAGCCGCGTTTTCAAGCACGTCCAAATTGCGTTCCTTCTATCCTGTGGGCTGTCCTATGACAACCATATCGGCAAAATTCAGGAGCTCTTTTGCGTGCCTCATCCCCAGCACTGCAATGCACATGCAGGCGCGAAAAGACCGGGGTACTCTACTGATTCAACCCGATTCAGTAGTTTAAGGGGGCTGATCAGGGGGTGTCCCTGTGTTCTTCGTCAAGGGGTCAGGCTGCCTTGAGCTGGGGTGTTTTGTAGGGAGTCATGTCACGGAGCATGGCGAAGAGGACGTTGCAGCGGCGCCGAGCGAGAGCGATTAGGGCTAGATCCAGTTTTGCAACCGCAGCTCCGCGCCCCTACGTGAAAAAGAGTCCAGGCTCCCGGACTTCGGAATTCGACAGAAACCAGTGCGCCTAATGATGCTGCACTAAACTTTAGCCATCGTGAATCTTTGCTAATCTCGGAGAAACTATTTTCACTTTCGGGTCAAACGGAATCCCGAGGAATTCCTCTGCCTAGTAGCCATTCACAGAGCAGAAATTGTAAGGTATTGCACGCTTTGCCCGACCCCAACGCAGTCCTGGTGGTATGTGTGTGGTCGTGAAGAACCTGACAGCCGACACAGCTTCTGCTGGCTATGGGGGTGTCCTTAGTGTGGAAGCTGATGCCGCTGGCGTGTACCGAGCGCAGAATGATCGCCCGCTGGTGTCTCGATGTGGCTTTAGCCGCGGAGTGCTCTACGGTCTAACGGAGCTGGTTCAACCTTCGAGAAAAGAGAACACGCCAAGTGGCAACCGATTACGACGAGCTTCGTTCCGACGTCAAGGAATCCCAGCAGACCTCTCTGCAGGCACTGAAGTCCGCAAGCGCACCGGATGCCCGCAGCGTCGTCTTGGAACTGGATGAGGCCGACGGGCTGGACGGCGCCGGTGTTCCCGGCGGCGAGTTCATCGCCGAGGAGCTGACCGTTCAGGTCATCCCGCAGGCCGACGACGAATTCACCTGCCAGTCGTGTTTTATGGTCCGCCACCGGTCCCAGATTGCCGGGCAGAAGGGCAGCCACGCCTACTGCACCGACTGCGACGGCTGAACGGCCGTTCCCACCTGTTCCTGTCGGGAGGGGCCGAACTTCTGCTGAGTATCCGGCTCTTGCCTTAGTGGCGGGCCATGCTCTCCACGGCGCCGTGGGGTCCGGCGCCGGCCAGCGCCAGTAACCGTCCGATGCCGGTGCCGGCAGCTTCATGGATGATTCCCGGCAGCAGGATCGCCCACATGTGCCTGATCCTTTCCATCACATCGGCCCTGTCCGTCATCACCGCAGATACCAGCTGGACGCCGGTGAAGCATGCCACCACCAGCCGCGCCAAGGCATCGGGGTCGGTGCCGGGCCTGAGCTGGCCCGTGGCGGCTGCCTTCGCTGACAGGGATTCCAGGACTTTGATCCAGTCGCTGTAGGGTTCCTGGACCCGGTGGCCGAACGAGGAGGCCTCGAAGGTGAGCCGGATCCCGCCCCTGACCATCGGGTCACTGGCCAGGCGCCGGCCGAACTCCCGGCACATGATGATCATCGCGTCCAGTGGCGGGTGGCCCTGCTGCAGGACAGCGAGGGCGTCCTCGGTAACGATCCGGTGCTGGGCGGCCATGACCGCTGCTGCCAGCTCTTCTTTCGACCGGAACCGGCCCTCGATATCCATGACTGTCGCCCCGGCCCGCCGGGCAATGTCCTTCAGGTCCGTGCGGGTGTATCCGCGCTTCCCGAAAACGTCTGCGGCGGCGTCGATGAGCGATCCGCGCAGGATTTGTTCGCTTTCCTGAACCGACAAGTCTCCGCCATCCCTCTGCGCGGTCATCCGATCTCCTGTTCCGGCCCCGCCCCCAGAGTGGCCGGCGCACGGGTGTGATTCTTTTTCCGTCCGCGCAGCAGCCTGCTGCGCAATTCAACATCAGTGATTCCATGGCCGGCCCTTGCTTCGTCTTTAGGACAGGCGCCGGATGCATCCCGGGCGGTGCTGGACGTAGATCGGCAGGGCCAGCTGGATGTGGACGGTCCCGACTGGCTCGTCAGCAAGTCGTTGATCGAGGTCTGCCCTTCCAGCTCGACGACGCGACTCTTCTCCATGAACCGACCCTATGTGCCGCCGGAGCAACCGAATCCAAGACTCGCAATGCTCCCTCTAAATCCAGAGAAACGTGACGCCGTCTGCCTGAAAGTGTAAGCAACCGGGGACCCTGACACGGCGAACGCCCCGCACCTGCGGTCCACAATTCGTTGGAATTCGGCGCCCGGGGGCCTTCTGGGCCGGCTGAGGAAGCGACGGGGAGGCAAGCGGAAGCCCGCCTTCCCATCTCCGGCTCCCCGTTCGCGTGGCATCCGTCCTGGCAGCACCCCTGTCCGGACGGCACGGACTTTTGCGACGGCATCCAGTTCCGTTCACGGCACGGGGATGACCTGCTCCTCTGGGCCGTTCACGAACGCGAGACCGAAGACCAGATCAGCTCCCACGTCAGCGACATCGAACTCACCGGCCTCGATGCCGCCACCCCCGAACTGTGCAAAGCCAAGGCCCTGCTCGGCCAGACAAGCCTGGGCGAACAGCGATAACAACCGAAGCGTCGGACCAGTCGTAGTCGTACGCGCCGCCTCCCTGCCGGACCCGACCATGAACACTTCGCCGTCGACCTCGATCTGTTCCTTTCCCATAGCAACAGCATGAAAACCCGTCCCCGTGCAGGCATGATGGATCGCATGGGGAATTTCAGGAAAGCAATCAACGGCCTGTCCGACGACGAGGGCGGCTTCGAGGTCACTCATAACGGGGCGCAGCTCGAATACCACCTCGGCCCGCCGTACAACCGGGTGTTCAGCTTCGTCGAGCCGCTGGATGAGATTGCTGCCAAAGTGACGGGCAGCGAATACGCCCGGGGCGCGGAAGGATCAGGAGTCATGCCGATAGGCCTCTTCACCATCCACGGCTGGGAGTCTGCACTGACCGCCAAAGACGGTGACAACCTGATGGAGCTGGGAGCCGGCGGGGTCCACACATTTCGCCGGGACGAGCGGCATCGATGAGCACCGAGCCGACAGCGGGCGGGGACCATGTCGGCGGCGGGACGGCGGCGCCGGATAGTGGGCCCGCTGGGTTTGAGCGGTTGCTGCGGAAGGCGGGGTCCGGCCTGCAGCGTGCCGTTCTGGACGTAGTCGCCACCGCCGCCGTTGGTCTTCTGGCCTTGCTGGCGTTGAGTTCCGCAGTCTGGACAGCGGCGGTGGCGGCCTCGGCGTTCGCGCCGGGTGCTTCCTTGTGGCAGGCGGCGCCACCTCTTCTGGTTGTTTTTGGTTACGTCCTGGCGGTTGCCGCCTTCGTGCAAGTGGGGCGCAGCCGGACGAGGCGTTCAGCCTGGCTCTGGGCTGCTGCCGCTGTGGGCTTAGTCCTCGTCGCATCACTGCCCAGTACGTGGACAATTCTCCAGCTCTTCTTCGACGAGTGGTGCGAGACGCAGCCAGGCGGCAGAGGCTACCAAGGCGTTACAGAACTGGAAGAAATCCCTGCCGTATGCCGCTGAGACGCTCCGGCAAGGTTCGGCGAAGGATCCCGTCCGCACCGGCACCCAGAAGGACTCCTCCCGGTCTCCCGCCGGGAAATCGGCTTCGAGTCGATTCAGGCCTCGGTGTAGACAAGAATATGCGGCGCCAGGAAAACCTCGGGTTACTTAAAGCCGATAACGGCGCATACGTCACGTGAGTGGGCCTAGCCGCAGCCTGTTTCGTTATTCGCATCGGTGCTACTTCGGCCGCGTTGGTCCGGTGCCTGCTCTCAGCAGCGCCCCGCCGTCACCGCCGACTGCCGGGCGGCGCCGAAGGCACCAATGCAAGAGGAACACTTCGCCGACCCCCAAACGCGGGGCTGTTCCCGCTCGTCCTCTTAGCCGCGCCGTGCCCGGCTTGCTCTGGTTGCATCGCGGTCGTCGCGGTGCTGGAGTTCGAGGCGGAGCTCTTCGACACGGAATTCAGTCTCGTGAGCGAGTTCTCCATACTGGATGGTTTCGCGGTCCATTTGCCGTACCGCTCTGCCATACAAGGACAGCAGTTCGCGATCGTCCATGGTCGAAAGATCCTGTGGAAAGATTTCCGCCGGCTCCAGATGACGGGAGTAGTTCATGACTTCGGTCTTTGTGGGCCGCTGGCTAGGCCATGGACGCGCCGATCAACATGGCCGGGTCTTTTGTCGCTCATATGGTTCTCCCCTGGAGTTTTCCATTAGAAGCTGCGGCCGTCGGGCTCGGCCTGCGTGCCCTCCTGCCACGGGCACTATTGGTTGTTCCGAATATTTTTGGCTACCGATGACCCTAGATTCCTGAATCGGTCTGTGGATTGACGGCGAGGAGGGCTAAGCTTCAGCTCCCACCTCCAGCTCCCGTGCAGCGGGATGGCCGTTGTCGTAGCGGGATGGCAGTTTTCGTGCCCGGCCGATTCCTAGGGGCACGGCCTTTTGGCAGCACGGTACGCCGCATCCAAAGAATCCAACAGGGGTCATTACATCTTCAGGGGATCCCCTAGAGGATTACGTCAGCATGGGACGAGTTTGTTGTTGGTTCTGCGGGTCAGGCCGGCCGCAATCCCGTGATGCCAAACCTTTCGTTTCCGAGGCCCCGGACGATACTGACGAGCTGCGTTTTGAGTTGGTCCATCTCGCCGTCCTCACCCAGAAGCTCCTGTTCCGCCCGAACCACTTCCCGGAACACGTTCTGCCCTTGTTCGGAGATGCTAACCCTTTGCTGACGACGGTCATCCTGGCTGCGAACGCGGGAAATGTAACCGGTCGTTTCCAGCCGCCCCAGGGTCTTGCCCATCGTCTGCGGCTGCACCCGCACCCGCTGGGCCAGCTTCGCTTGGGTCATCTCCCCTTCTGCGGCCAGGATCTCCAGGACGACAGCCCCGGCGTGGGTCAGACCGAGGGTAGCCAGATGTTCGTTCCACTTGTATTCAACAAGTCTCGCCGCTGTGGACAAGAGCCGGGACATGGGCCAGTTGGCTAGATCAGGCATGAACAATTATAAGCATGCTTATCATCCCATGGTCAACCGTTCAACGAGGTAAACAATGCTCAGGGGTGCCCGGCAGGAGGGCAGCCAGGCCTATTGCACCGACTGCGACGGCTTACGGCCGTTCCCGCTGGTTCCTGTCGGGTGGGGCCGCACCTGACACAAGTCGACGATGAGAGCATGGCGCGCCACGAAGGCAAGCGCCAGATAATGGTCCGGCGCCGGTCAGCGCCAGTAGCCGTCCGACGCTGGTGCCGGCGGCTTCATGGATGATTCCCGGCAGAAGGACCTCCCACATGTGCTGCCTGATTCTTTCCATCACATCGGCCCGGTCCGTCATCACCCAGGAGGGGCAGCTTCTAGGGGGTTTGCCATGTCTACTCAAGATGAGCTGGGCCGGACCATCACCTAGGCCGAGAATGCACTGCTCGCCGCCATGCGTACCAGTGATGTCGAAGCCCTCGACAAGCTGATCGCAGACGGTCTGCGCTTCGTTAGACCGCACGTTCCGTCATCGATAAGCACGCGGACCTTGAAGCGCACCGAAGCGGAGCCACCCGCTTCAGCCGTATTGTGGTGATCGGGGCGGCAGGGCGGTGGCTACCGAAAACGGCGGCCTTGGTCGCGGCGGTTCGCCCACAACGCCAGCCCGCTGAGCAGTAGCGTCCAGACAGCCAGGCACAGGATCGAAGTGGGGTGCAGGCCCTCGCCGGTCAGCGCGTAGACCGAGACATCGCGGGCAGCACGGGACGGCAGGGACAGGGAGAGCGTGTTAAGCCAGTCAGGGAAGATCGTCGGCGGCATCATCATCCCGCCCGCGAAAGCCATTGGGAAGAACACCACCTGGGTCACCGCGACGGCCACCTTGGAAGTGCACTGGTAGCCGATGAACAGCCCGAGTGCGAGGAACGGCAGCCCGCAGAGCAGCCACACGGCCACGGCCGGCGGAACCCGCCACCAGGACAGGTCACCGTCTGCGAAGGCCTCCGGTGCGGACGTCAGCAGCGCTCCGATGACCAGCACCGGCACCAGCGCGCAGAAAGCGAACAGCAGCGCCGGCAGCGCCCGCGCGATGGTCGGGGGCACGGGTCCGACCGGCAGCGTCCGCAGGTAGCTGCTCCACGGATTGGCCCGCTCTTCGGCGATCCCGATCCCGTAGTTGAACAGGAAGGAGCTCATCACCCCAAAGAGCGCCAGCTGCGCGATCGCGGTCAACGACGCCGTGGGATTGGAAGTGACGGACTCCTGCGGGATCACGAAGAACAACAGAGCCAAGGCGGGGAAGACTGTGGACGAGATGACGGCGACAGGGATCCGCAGCTGCTCGAGGATTTGGGCCTTGGAGTGTGCCAGGACCAACGCGGCGTGGGTCGGTGCGGGCCGGGCGGAGGCCGACGGTGCCGCGGAAACGGGTTGGGTGAGGGCGCTCATGCTGGTTCCTTCACGGCCTGGTCGTCTGCACCGGAACGGGTGAGGGCAACGAAGGCCTCTTCGAGGGTGGCGCCGTGAACCTCGATCCCGCTGAAGCCCACGTTTTCGGCAACCAGCCGGCGCACTGTCGCGTCCGCGTCCTGCGTGACGACGGTGGTCACCCCGGATGCGGAGGCGGAAGTGCGGACGGTGTGCGGCCAAGTGCCAAAGTACGATGGCGGCAGCTGGCTTTTGAACGTGACTTTGCTGATTGCCACGTGACTGCGGATCTCGTCGACGCTGCCGTCGGCAATGACATTGCCGCGGTCGATCACCACCACCCGGCTTGCCAGCGTCTGGATTTCTTCCAGGTAGTGGCTGGTGATCAGCAGCGTCCCGCCTTGTGCGCGATATTCCGTGAGCTGCTGCCAGAGGGTTTCGCGGGCATCGACGTCCAGGCCGGTGGTGGGCTCGTCGAGCACGACGAGCCGCGGCCGGCCGGCCAGAGCCAGGGCGATCAGCAGCCGGCGCTGCTGACCGCCTGACAGGGCACCGCACTGCTTGTCCGCCAGCTCGGCCAGGCCGAAGCGGTCGAGCAGTTCGGCGGTGGGGATCGCGTCCGGGTAGTGAGCCGCGACGAAGTCCACCGTCTCGCGCAGCTTAAGGGTCTGGGGTACGGATGTGGCCTGCGGGGTGATGCCCAACTGCAGCCGCGCCTTCGGATCCACGGGGTTACGGCCGAAGAGCTCCACCTTGCCGGTGTCCGGCCGCCGCAGTCCGCAAAGCAGGCTGATCAGTGTGGACTTCCCGGCCCCGTTAGGACCGAGCAGGCCCACCGCTTCGCCGGCACCGATGGAGAGGCTAAGGCCGTCCAGGGCCTTCTTCTTGCCGAAGCTTTTGGTGGCGTTCGCCGTGGAGGCGAGCACCGGCTTCGGACTTTTATGGGGTGTTGCCAAGGGTGGTGCAGGGACTGACATGTTTGCTCCTGTGGTTGGCGTGGTTCAGGCTCAACCGAGCAATTCGTTGAGCGCGGCGAGGTAGGCGGCATAGGCGGCGCGGCCTTTGGGCGTAATGCCCACATAGGTGACAGGGATACGGCCTTCGATGGTCTTGGTGACCTCGATGTAGCCGGCCTCCTCAAGCTTGCGCAGATGTGTCGAGAGGTTGCCGGCGGTCATCTCGAGGATTTTGCGGAGCTTGGTGAAGGCGATCTTGTCCCGTTCGCCCACCTGGTTGAGCACGGTGATGGTGCGCAGCCGAGATTCGGCGTGGATTACCGGGTCGAGGTCGGGCACGGCTAGGCGCCTCTCGTGGCCCGGCGGCTGCCGAGCAGGCCGGTGATCGCTCCGGCGAAGAAGCCCACAGGACCCAGGACCATCAGAACGGTGAGGAAGTGCGCCGGGCCGGTGACGAGCGAGGCGATGTTCACGATCAGGAACCAGACGCCGAGCAGCGCCTGGTTCCGGTCGTTGAACATCGCTCCGCCGGCCATGTACATCAGTCCGACGACGAGGATGGCGACACCGTTGAGGGCCATGCTGCGCAGCCAGAAATCGTCCGTCGCGGCGCCGATGACGCCGGTCAAGGCGCCCATGGTCAGGAATCCGAGCGTCCAGCCGGCGCCGTACATGGCGCCGAGGAAGGATGAGTGTCCCCGGATCCCGCGGTTTTGACGGGCGACCAGGACGATCGTGGACACCAGTGCGAGCAGGATGCAGGCTGCGAAAACGCCCAGAGACTGGCCGCGGTCCAGCGGGAGCCAGCCGAAGCGCGCGCCGTGCATGCCGCCGTAGCCGACCAGCCAGGCAACTCCCCAGATCAGGTAGGTCAATGCGTCATTTCCGTGCAGCTCGTGCCGGGCCCGGGTTTCTGCCTCGGTGACCAGACGCAAGGCTGCGTGCAGGTCTAGCGGGGCCTCCTCAGGCTCGCTCGTGCGGCCTGGTTGGTTCTTCTGTGTCATGGACTTCCGACTTCCTCTAGGCGCTTGCAAAGTAGTTTGGATCATAAACCAGTTTGCCGCAAGTGAACCATAGGGCGTTCCCGGTTCGATATGACAATGGCTCCGGTGCATAGTTCTGCGTACGTCCCCTTCGAGCAATAACGCGCGCATAACACGGCGGCTGGTACTACGGACGGACATTTCGTACCAGGGGGAGGCACGTCATGTTCAGATGCACGCGGCGCGGCATCGCCGTCGGGAATCGGCCATGTTAGGGGAAGTGGCGGCCCTGCCCGTCTGGGTTTGGTTCGGCGCGGCCTTCGCCCTTTGCATCTGCTTCGCGATGTGGCGCGCGCGCCGTCGCGCGCGGGCAGGAGTGGTGGTCGAATCCGACCCAGTCGGTGACGGTTGGTCGGCGATCGACAACATGGCCATAGGAGGGGCGGCGCTTAGCCTCCTGCTGCTGTTTCTCGGCGTCATCTTCGATCTCGCCGACATCGACCTCGGTCAGATCCTCAAGCTCGGTCAGATCGGCGGGACCGGCTGAGCAAGACCGGTCTTCCACCGCCGTCAACGGCCCAAAGCCTCTCCAGTGCTAAAAGTACTGGCTGCTACAAACTGCAAAAAGCGTGGCCGGAGCATGTTTTCCTGCAGCTATTCGCAGGCTGCGAATACGCCGGCTCACCAGTATTTTTGCAGTGACTTTGCAGGTGGTACCCGGATCTTGACCGCTGGTTCCGGCTAGTGGCCGACCGGCTCGGCGTCTGTAAAAGCTTCCGGGCGCTCGGCGAGCTTTTCTGTGAACGCCGCACTGATCAGCTCGCTGCCCTGCTCACTGAAATAGATGTCATCGGCGCGCACTTCCAAATCCTCTTGGGCGGGCAGTGTCGACGGGTCTTCGAAATCGATGCCACTTGCCTCCGCCACAACGGATTCGACACCATCAGCCAGGGCGTCCAGGCCGAACCAGCGGTATCCGGCAACCGCGGCAGTAAGCTCGCGGGGCTCAAGCACCTGAATGCCGTGCAGCAGCCCGCCGTTCTAAGCGACGTTGTCCAGCATGAGCAGGTCATACAGCACCCGGTCCCCTTCACCCCGCGGCCCCTCGTAGTCGTAGTCCAGCGCGCGATTCCAAATCTCGTCCGCCTGCAGTGTGCTGTTTCCTCCTCGTGTCGTGATCGGCGTTGCGTGCCCCTCGGTTTGCGCTGGAGGGCCTGCGGTGCATCCTGCCAGAAGCACCGCCGCAGTCAGCAGAGGCACAAGCGTCGTTCGTTGCATCTTCACTTCCTGTTCCATCCAGGCAGCTGCCAACCACTGGTACGTTGAATTGGATGATCGGGGCGGCTATCCTGCGCGCCGCAACGAACTCATCTTGCCATCATGAATGGGGGAAATGATGTGGCAGTCTTCGGGTTGGGGTGCCGCTCCACTAGTCATCGCCAGGGGATCTTTGTGCGCACCCGTTCGATTTCCTGGAGGGCATGCCCTGAGTTGACGGGAATTCCCCACCTGTCCGTCCAGTGCCAGAACCGTTCCGCTTCATCGAGCAGTTCGCGGCAGAAGGTGATCGGTTCGACGCGGGTCTTGGTGCTGCCGGCTGTCATGATCGCTCCGCCTTGGACGGATTCCAGCCCAATCGGAAGCGGCTGGTCAGGAAAGAGCCCTTTTCCCCGGCCTGTCGACAAGTAACCGTCAACCACGGCTGACAGGCAGCACCAGATGCCGTTAAGGTCGCCCCAGTCGGGGACGCCGAGGATCGGGATCTCGTTCCAGGTCAGTGTCACGACGCCGTCGTTGTAAGTGAAGCGGTGCCTCACCCCAGTTCTCAGCCAAGCATTTGCCGCAGCTTCGTCATCTGTATAAAGGTCCAGCAGGTACTTTCCGGGATTCTCGGCAAAGTCCTCAAGGTCCTCTACCGGTCGCACGAGTAGGCCAGTCGTACTGTGGAGTTGCCGTGCTTCCGGGTTCATGCTCTGCCCTTCTCTTGGCTGAATATCTACACCGCCGGCATCTTCGCAACGCAGACTAAAAGTCTGACGTCAAGCAGCCAGCCCGCGTGGCCGCACAGGAATTCCTCTGCGCGAGGATATCGTGTCGACTGGCTGCACGCACGTGACCGTTTCGATCGGAAATGTCCTCCGAATGAACTCTCAAATGCGCCCACGTTGATCAATCGGGCGGCTGCGGTACTCATCCCAAACCGTAAGTAGCTCCTTTTTCGTCCCGTGTGGATTCGATTCGTGCCATGCTCTCGTGAATCGGTTGTATTCGAATTGGGGGTCAATCTCACGTTTGGCTGGGCCACGTGACTCATGCCAATGATCGAGGGCTTGCTCCATCGTTTGCGTTCCATCGGTGCTGGCGAAGAACTCACGCATCTCGGCATCGAAGTGGAAAGTAGGGCCAACATGTTCGATGAACCATATGCGCAGTATCTGGCTACACCGTTGACCCGCTGGAATCAGCGTGGACAGAGACAACGGTCCCGTAAGCTGGCTACCCGTCGACCGTTTGGGCGCCTTCGGTTCCTCGAGTACCTGCCCGTCCAAAGCAGCCGCTATTCGCTGGGTCAACAGCTCTTTGCTTCCGCTTGCCCGTTTTCCTAGTACCCGCGCAAAGTCAGCCAGTTCGTCCTTAAGCCAGTACCAACGAAGGAATTCTGCGCCGGAGAGTTCGGGAGTTAGCGGCGGACGTGCAGATATGGGATTGACCACCCGAACATTTTATCGTCCGGCGGCTGCCGTTGAGGACAGGTCAGACTCCGGCGATGACCATCAGGTTTCGTGGTAGCCGGGAGCGGATTTCAGAGCCAGTCGGTGGGCCCTTCACCGCCGCCGAGTAAACCGTCGAAGAGTCCTCCAGCTTGATCGGTTAGGCCCTCTCCGGCGGCAGTGACACCGTCGCCGAGTCCTTCCGCGGCACCACTGATCCCGTCCCCGAGTCCGGAGAATCCGTCCAGCAACGGACCGGCGATCGCCGAGCCGGCAAAACCGCCGGCGACCCCTGCCAGCAGCCCGAGGCCCAGACCACCTGCCGCTCCCGCGGCCAGTCCTGCGCCGGCGCCGCGTCGGGGGCCGCCTCTGGAGCCGGAACTAAGGATCTTTTCCATGAATCCAGGCTTCGACATCTCGGCCCGTGTCGCAGATCGGGCCAAATCGACCGGAGCATCCGAACGGGGGCGCTCCGAGGCTGGAAGCTGATGGTTCAGCTCGTCTTGCAGCATCGTGCGCTGCTGCGGGTTCAGCCGGCCAAACGCCTCTGCGTGGGCCCTTTCCATATCTTCCGGCGGTGCCGTGCGCAGCATGTACTTGTACTTGGCGATCGCGTCGCGGTCCGCGTCCGTTCCCGGACCAGCAGACTGCTGCGGCCTGCCCCCACCCGACCACTGGCCGTTCTGCTGGCTGTTCTGTCGGCCGGCGGCAGCAGGATGCGGCTGAAGGTTCCCGTTGTCCTGGCGGTACCCATTGTCCTGCCGGTAGTCGGTATCGCTGCGGTTACCGTCGCCGCTGCGCTGCTGACCGGTGCGCCCGGACAGTTGTTCCTTGGCATAGTCAACGGCCATTTTCTTGCCCTTTTGGACCAGCTTGTCGAACATTCCCACGTCGCGCTCCTCGATTTTAGGCGCACCGGCGGAGTCACCGGGCCCCACCTCTATAACTGGCCTCGACGCAGGGAAGTTCCTGCCGCTCCCCTGCCGTCAAGGATACGAAGGCTGCACCACCCGCGGCTTAGCGATTCGTCTCCGGCCCCAGACGCCGGTTAGAGTGAAAATACGTAAGGGAGTATTCCGAAGCGCTGCATACGTCAACACGTCAGGCACCGATGCCTCGCCGGGTGCAGCGGCCAGCCGGACGGCGGGCGGAGAGACTTACTCGGCTCGCTGCTACCCACCTTACGAAAGCAGGAATACCTTGACTGTTCCTCCCCTGGTCTGGGGCATCACCATTGTGGTCATCCTGGCCCTGCTGGCCTTTGACTACTTTTTCCACATCCGCAAAGCGCACGTTCCCCAGCTGAAGGAAGCGGCCATTTGGTCCGCCATCTACGTGGGCATCGCCATCATCTTCGGCATCCTCGTCCTGATCTACGGTGGCCCGGCTATGGGCTCGGAGTATTTCGCCGGGTACATCACGGAAAAGGCGCTTTCGGTGGACAACCTGTTTGTCTTCCTGATTATCATCGCCAGCTTCCGGGTCCCGCGCGAGGACCAACAAAAGGTGCTGCTGTTCGGCATCGTCTTCTCGCTGATCGCCCGTACCGGCTTTATTTTCCTCGGCGCCGCGCTGATCAATTCCTTTGCCTGGATCTTCTATGCCTTCGGCCTGATCCTGCTGATCACCGCAGGTAACCTGATCAAGCCTGACCACGGCGGCGACGAGGCGGACAACTTCATCATCCGACTGGCCAAGCGCTTCTTCCACGCCACCGATTACTACGACGGCGACAAGCTGTTCACCATCCAAAACGGCAAGCGTGCGCTGACTCCGATGCTGCTGGTTATGGTGGCCATCGGCGGCACGGACATCCTGTTTGCGTTGGATTCCATTCCCGCAATCTTCGGGCTCACGCAAAACGTCTACATTGTCTTCACAGCTACGGCGTTCTCGCTGATGGGCCTGCGCCAGCTGTACTTCCTCATCGACGGCCTGCTAAACCGGTTGATCTACCTGTCCTACGGCCTGGCCGCGATCCTCGCCTTTATCGGCGTCAAGCTCATCCTGCACGCCCTGCACGAAAACAACCTGCCGTTCATCAACGGCGGCGAACCGGTCCCGGTCTTCGAGATCACCACAGGTTTGTCCCTGACCGTCATCATCGGGGTGCTGGTCCTGACGGTGGTGGCATCGCTTCTGAGCAGGGCAGGCAAGGCGCAGACCGCGATCAACAACGCCCGCCGCCACGCGGTGAACTACCTGGATCTCGGCTACACGGCGGACCCCGCGGAGCGCGAGCGTATCTACAAGGCGTTGCGTGCAGAAGTACGGCAGATCGAACAGATGGAGCCGAAGTACCGCAACAAGGCCAAGGACGTGGACACAATCCGCGCCCAGGTCGCCGAAGCACACAGGCAGCACGAGCAGTACCTGGCGCGCTAGCCTCTGCCGCCCGGGACGCATCCCAACCCGGGAGCGATCCACGAACCCGGTTTTTAGTACCCCGCTTTAGTAGCCGGGGCAGGGGCCCGGTACCTGCCCCGGCACCATGGGTTGCCCTTTGGGTCCCTCGTAACCCGGGCACCCAGTATGAAAGGAAAGACGTGGCGCAGCTTCAGAATGCGCGGGAACTCAGGGAATTCATGGCGCAGGGCAGGCACGCCCGGCAGTTCATGATGTCCTACAAGTTCGCCATCGACGAGACGATGACGAAACTGAACATTCTGAAAGAAGAGTTCAACCACGCCCGCGACTACAGTCCGATTGAACACATCAGCTACAGGCTGAAATCCCCTGAAAGCATCCTGGCCAAGGCCCGGCGGCAGGGCCACGGGCTTTCCCTGGACGAGATCCGCGAAAACATCCGTGACATTGCCGGCATCCGTGTCACCTGCGGCTTCATCTCCGACACCTATAAGGTCTGCGACATGCTCACCGGGCAGCACGATGTCACGGTCCTGCAGATCAAGGACTACATCAAGAACCCCAAGCCCAACGGGTACAAGAGCCTGCACGTGATTCTGCGGATTCCGGTCTTCAGGACCGACCGGGTCGAAAAAGTGAATGTGGAAATCCAAATACGCACCATTGCCATGGATTTCTGGGCCAGCCTTGAGCACAAGATCTACTACAAGTATGACCGCGGCATTCCCCCGCACCTGCTGGATCAGCTCAAAGACGCCGCTGACGTGGCGAACCGGCTCGATATGGAAATGGAACAGATCCATGACGAGGTAGCGAACCTTCAACCCGCCCCCGATGAGCCGCCCGGAACGTACCTGCCGGAACCGTTCCTGCACGCCGCGGGCAGAAACACACCAAGCACCGGACGCAGCAGGCCAGCCAGCCCGCCGTCCGCCCTGTTACCGGCAGGAGGTTCCCAGCCCGGGCGTCCGCCGGGCTGGACTCATCCTCCGGAGAACGACCGCGACAAGCAGGACGAGGACAACACCGCCTCAGTGCTTGCCTCAGCGTTCCCATTTATCAGCTAGTGAGAGAAGAAGACCTTCCATGACATCCGAGACCGATCCGGTCGAACGTACTCCCGCTCCTGCCCGCCTCGAGGACGTCTCCGCCCTTAGTCGCGGCGACCAGATTGAAGCCACTGGCCCCGGCAGAGGCCTCTATCGCGGCCGGGTGGAAGAAACCGCCCCGGAAATAGGGGTCGTCTGGATCAAGGACGAACCTCTCGGCATCCGCAGCATGCTCGACACCATCGACTACAGCATCCGCGTCATCCGCAGTTCAGGCGCGGAGCTGCCCGGTTCAAGCAACGAAAACAGGACCAGCCAAACCGCCCAAGTGTGATCCTGTGCCCCAGCACCAGCCTCACCAGCCGGCTTTGGCAGGGCGATCGGAGACAAGATGCGCTTTCAAATCATGATGTATAGGCCCCAAAGCGTCGCAGCCAGAGCCGAAAGAATCCCGGGAAGGCCGATAACAGCACGCTTATGCCCTGGTCCGGCATGGCGTAAGCGGATGGCCTCGGAGCCGGCCCCCGAGGCGGGCGGACCCCGGCTTGCGGCATCGGTGTCGGGCGGACTGTCCGCGCCCACGCCGTCGTTCGCAGTGATCAAGCTGGCGGCATGAAAAGCTCCTTTCCCGGGTGTTTTGAGCGAATTGTGCTCATCTATAATCCGGACGCCAGCAAGGTCCCCACGTACCTGGCTGAACAACTGCGCGTTGACTTGGCGCGCCGGCTGCCGGATGTGCCGGTTCAGATGCACCACACGGAATCGGCCGGCCATGCCCGCGGGCTGGCGCGCGCCGCGGCGGAGGACGGCAGGCCGCTGATTGTTTCCGTCAGCGGCGACGGCGGCTTGAATGAAGTGGTCAACGGGGTGATGGACGTCCCGGGCACCAGGGCAGTCTGCGCCGTGATGGCCGGCGGTAACGCAAACGACCACCGTCGCAGCACCCGCCGGCAGCCTCTGATCGAAGCGATTGCCGGGGGCGAAGTCCGGAGCATCGATCTGCTGAGGCTGCGTGTCTGCGGCGGCCCACAGGAGTGGACGCGCTACGCACACTCCTATATCGGGTTCGGCCTGACGCCGCTGATGGCCATCGGGATCGAAAAGGGCCAGAAAGGCGTACTAAAGGAGCTCATCTCGGTAACCCGCACAGTCGCCGGACTACGGCCCTTCGAGATCGCCCGCGCCGATGGCGCCCGGGCGAGGCTGGACAGCCTGGTGCTTGCCAATATCCCGGATATGGCCAAGTACGGCAGGCTCAGCGAAGCCGGCAATCCAACCGACGGGAAATTCGAAGTAGTGATGCTGCCCCACGCCAGCAGGTGGCGCATGGCCCTGATGACCCTCCGCGCGGTGACGGTGGGCCTGGGCGAACAACCCAGTGTCAGCCGCTACGCGTTCAGCACGACCGACAGCATACCGGTGCAGACCGACGGCGAAATCCTGACCGTCGCTGCCGCGTCGGATGTATTGGTGGAGTCGGCGCCCAGAGCCTTGTCCGTTATCGGCTGAAAGTGTCCGGGGTAAATGTCGGCCTGAACGGAACTTCATACCGCCGGCAGGCTACCTGCCTCCGTCCAGCGGTGCCCTGTTGCGCCAAAACCCCCCGGTGCCGGTCCTTCAGGTTCCTGTACCGTTCGCCCGTAGCCGGATGATCCGGGCGTCACCGGCCAGGTCGGTCAGGACTCCTCCGCCGACGGCACGGTAAACGGGCCGACCAGGATTGACGGCGCCCTCGAAGCCGAAGGACCGCAGGGGATGACCTGGTCCTGGCCGCACCACATGGACCTCGGGGTATGGTTTGGACGGCCACTGTTACCGTCCTGATTCTGCTGGTGCTGCTGATCACCCTGATGGCACGGGCCCTGCACCGGTCTAGGCTGAGGCAATGACCAATCGCGGACCATGGTCCATTCGGCTGCGCGACCGGGCGGGCAGGCAGGTGAATACTCCCAGAGCCGTAATCCGGATCTCCGCTTACGTGTACGGCAATGTCCTGGTGCTTGCTGCCATTGTCGCCTCCACTCCATCCGGGGTGCGGACCGGTGAAGCTCTCATCTACATTCTCGGAACAGCACTGACCACTTTTTTAGCACACGTTCTCGCAAACGGTTTCAGCGCTTCCGCGGTGGGCGGCAAACTCTCCCGCACGGAAATACTTCAACAACTGCGCGATGCCGTCCCGATCCTGACATCCGGACTTATGCCGGCGGCCATGGTATTCCTTTCTGCGCTGGGGAGGTTTGACGATCGCTTTGGCCTCGCCGCAGCTGCCACCCTAATCTTGGTCCGTCTTGCCTCCATCGGTTTCGTCGTCCAAAGGCTGACCGCCAGGTCCGCCAGTGCAGGAGCCCTATGGGGCGGCATCATTGTGGCCGTCGTCGCCGCCATTATCGTGACGATAAAACTGCTCATCGCCCATTAAAAGATCCCTGCCCCGAGGGATGGCCGCATACCCCGGGACCATCAATTCAACGAGAAAGAAGGCTGGGGTTGTCGCCTTCCACCGCTTCATCTGCATCATCTGCCTCGTCCAGCCCGACGAACCGTCCCGCCTGCGCCGAAGCAGGACATGCCGAATGAGGCTGAGGTCTCATGGCAATGAGAAGTATGGACAACCGGGACCAGCAACGCTTCAAGATCAACGATGACCGCTGGGAAGACCTGTCGAACCGGTTCCGTGAACTGGCGACCCACTGAAACCGAACGCCGATAACAGCGCATGTGACGGGAGCGGCCGGCCCTTCGGGAGGCCTGCGCGATGGTTGGCCCCGATGCATTACGCGGGTCCTGGTTCGAAGCGGTATCCCATTCCTGCTTCGGTAAGCAGGTAGCGGGGCTGGGACGGATCGGGCTCGAGTTTGCGCCGCAGCTGGGCGATGTAGACGCGCAGGTATTGGGTTTCCTTGGCGTAGGCCGGTCCCCAGACCTGGGTCAGGACCTGTTGCTGGGAGATGAGTCTGCCGGGATTTTTGGCGAGCAGTTCCAGGATGTTCCACTCGATGGGTGTCAGTCGGACGCCCTGTCCGGAGCGGGTGACGCGTTTGTCGCCTAGGTTGATCTCGAAATCCCTGGTCCTGACGCTGGCATTGTCCGGCGCGCCGCCCGTGCGCCGGGTGGCGGCCCGTACGCGGGCGAGCAGTTCGCCCAGGTCGAAGGGTTTGGTGACGTAGTCGTCGGCGCCGACGTCGAGGGCTTCGATTTTTTCATTGGAGGCGTGCCGAGCGGAGAGGATGATGATCGGGATGTCGGTCCACCCACGCAGCCCGCGGATGACGTCGATGCCGTCCATGTCCGGCAGCCCGAGGTCGAGGATGACAACGTCGACGGCGTGTTTGGCCGCCGCGTCCAGGGCTGCCCGCCCGTCGGCCGCGGTGACGGTCTCATAGCCGCGGGCCGTCAGATTGATCTGCAGTGCGCGAAGGATCTGGGGCTCATCATCAACGATGAGGACGTTGGTCACGAGGCTCCTTCCGCATCTCACGCGCCGCCGGGACGGACCGGGCGTCCCTCTTCAGGCACCCGCCCGGAACATCTGCGGTGTTTCTCCGGTTCTACGCCCATTGTGTCAGGACCGGCGGCAGGCCGAACGGGGAAGGGCCGCCGGCGGGGTTCAGTCAACCCATCCGGTCCAGGTGCTGCACTTACCATTTGCGGAACGTGGAGCGCAGCAGTGAACGGATCAGGAACCCGACGAGGGCCGCTCCGCTGAGCAGCACCAGCAGGATCTCCCAAAGTGCGTCCTCGGTCATGATGGCCGGCCTCGTCCTGTATTCAGTCATAAAGTCCCGCTGATTTACGGGTCCTAAGTCAAGCAAATACCGGAAGCCGCCGGCGGAGTGCTGTCCTTAACGGTTTCCTGACGTTCCGGGCACGATCTTTACGAAAATCCCCACGCCCGTCTGCGACGGGCGCCGGCGCAGACGGGTTGCCGCCCTTCCGCCGGCCTTCAGATGCCGGTCGACAGCGGCATCCTGATGACCATGGTCAGCCCCCCGCCCGGGGTGTGCTCGGCCAGGAGTTTTCCGCCCATGGCCTCGCTGAAGCCCTTGGCCACGGCCAGGCCCAATCCGATCCCGGTACCGGCCGGGGTGTCATCCAGCCGCTGGAAGGGCCTGAACATCGTGATGACCTGGTCTGGCGGGACGCCCCGGCCGTGATCGACCACGCGCAGTTCGCTGGCACGCCGGCCGGCGAGGGTGGCACTTCCGGTCCCGCCGACGGAGCCGACGATGACCACCTCGGATCCTTGGGCGTACTTCAGCGCGTTTTCGACGACGTTGGCGATGACCCGTTCCAGCATTCCAGGGTCGGCCTCGATGGGCGGCATGTTGTCCGGAAGTTCCACCCGCAGCCCGCCGGCGGGCAGCCCGCGCAGCGCGTCGGCGATGACGTCGGGCCAGTAGACCGGACGTTTCAGCGGGGCCATGGAGTCACCGGTGATGCGGGACATGTCCAGCAGGTTCCCAACCAGGCCGTCGAGGCGGTCGGTGTAGTTCTCGATGGTGGCCAGCAGTTCGGCTTCATCCTCGGGCGGGAACTGCACCGCGTCCTGGCGCAGGCTGCTGACGGCGAGCTTGATCCCGGCCAGGGGTGTGCGCAGATCGTGGGACACGGCCCGCAGGATCGAGGTCCTCATCCTGTTTCCCTCGGACAGGCGCAGTATGTCCCGGCGGCTGGCGGTGAGCAGGTCGCGCTGGAGCATGGCCAGCAGGTGGGCGCCGAACGCCGTGAGCAGGCGCCGTTCCCGCTGGGTCAGAACGTGCCCGCACAATCCCAAGGCACGGGTCTGATCCAGCTGTTCGATGTTGTCCGCGTCCGGCAGGTCCGCCGGCACGGTGCCTGCGCTGTGCACGAGCCGCCAGGCCCCGAACCCGGAGTCGTTCTCCTCCCTGACGTAGAGCCCGGCGCCGTCGCACCGGAAATGTTCCCTGACCTTCTCCAGGAAGTCCGGGACACTGTTCTGCGTGGCCAGCGCGCTGCGGCTTAGTTCCCCGAGGGCGGCCGCTTCGGCTCCGGCGGCCGCTGCTTCCCGGCTGCGCCGGGCCGACAGCCCGACCACGAGGGAGACCGAAACGGCGACGGTGAGAAAGATCAGCAGCGCCAGCACGTTCTCCGGGTCGCCGATGTTCATGCTCCCGACCGGCTGGACCGCGGAGAAATTCACGATCAGGCTGCCCAGCACCGCGGCGGTCACGGCCGGCCACAGCCCGCCGACGAGGGCGACGGCAATGGTGCCGGTGAGCTGGACGAGCATGTCCGTGGCGAAATGACTGTGCGGCCAGTGGCCCAGCAGATACTGCAGTGCCGGGGGCAGCAGCACCGCCAGGGCGAAGCCGGCGATCAGCCGTATCCGGCTCAGGTTCGAGGGAAGACGGGGCATGCCCTGGCCGCCCCGGGCATGGGAGACCAGGTGGACGTCGATCTCGCCCGCATCGCGGACGATTGCGGTGCCGGTGCTGCGGCGGAACACCCGGGAGAGCGGCCGGTGACGGGAAATGCCGATGACGATCTGCGTGGCGTTGATGCTGCGGGCGAAGTCCAGCAGCGTCCAAGCCGCGTCATCACCGCCGACGGAGTGGTAGGACCCGCCCAGCTCGGTGATCAGTCGGCGCTGCAGTTCCAGTTCCTTCGGGGATTCCCTGGCCGCCCCGCCCGCGGGGCGCACGTGCACTGCGTGCAGCTCGCTTCCCGCCGTTCCGGCGCTGATCCGGGCCGCCCGGCGGAGCAGCGCCTCTCCTTCCGGTCCTCCGCTTAGTCCGACGAGGACCCGTTCGCGTGCCGGCCAGCTGCCGGTGATGTCCTCGCGGGCACGGTACTCTTCCAGGCCTTCGTCGACGCGGTCCGCCAGCCACAGCAGGGCCAGTTCCCGCAGCGCGGTGAGGTTTCCGAGCCTGAAGTCATTGGCCAGGGCCGCATCGACCTGCTCGGGAGGGAGAACGTTGCCCGCCGCCAGGCGCTGGCGCAGCAGGTCCGGAGCGATGTCCACCAGCTCGATCTGATCCGCACGCCGGACCACCGCATCGGGCACCATTTCCGTCCGGCCGGTACCGATGATCGCGGTCACCACATCTTCCAGGGACGCGAGCTGCCCGACATCGACGGTGGAAAGGACGTCGATTCCGGCCTCGAGCAGCTCCTCGACATCCTGCCAGCGCCCCTCATGCCGCCCGCCCGGGAGATTCTGGTGGGCGAAGTCATCCACTAGCGCGACACCCGGGGACCGGGCCAGGACCGCCGCCACGTCCAGTTCCTGCCCGCCGCCGGCACCCTGCCCCGGCACCGCCTCCAGGCCCTCGAACAGGGCGGCGGTCTCGGGCCTGCCGTGGGCCTGCGCGACCGCGATAACGACGTCGCGTCCTTCCTGCCGGAGCCGGTGCCCCTCCTCGAGCATGGCGAAGGTTTTCCCCACCCCCGGTGCCGCGCCCAGGAAGATCCGCAGTGTCCCTCGCCTCATGGACACCATTCTTCCGGTCCCGCCGTTCCGTGTCCTACCGCCTGCCTCCCCTGCCGGTGCGGCAGAATCCTTGACGAATTCTTAACGCCCCCCGAACGCCGGATCCGGCCGTTCGCCCTTCAACGCGGGCGTAGGCTTGCAAATCATGTTCACCGGCTGGCAGATAGATGCAACAGGCACCCGGCGGCGCACTCTTCATCCGGCTCGGATCATCGCCCTCGGTTTCCTCGCGGTCATCCTGGCCGGCAGTCTCCTGCTGATGATTCCGGCGGCAACCGCATCCGGTGAACGCCCCGGTTTCCTGGCCGCCCTGTTCACCGCCACCTCCGCGGTCTGCGTCACCGGGCTGATCGTCGTGGACACGGCCACCTACTGGTCGCCCCTGGGCCAAGTGATCATCCTGGCCCTGATTCAGGTCGGCGGCTTCGGCATCATGACGTTCGCGTCCCTGCTGGGCATCCTGCTCTCCCGCCGCCTGGGCCTGAGCGCCCGGATTTCGGTGTCCGCCGAGACCAAGAGCCAGGGATTCGGCGACATCAGGACGGTACTGCTGGGCGTGCTGAAGGCCACGGTGCTGATCGAGGCCCTGACCGCGGCGGTACTGACCTTCCGCTTCCTGACCGGCTACGGGTATTCCTTCGGCCAGGCGCTCTGGCACGGGATCTTCCATTCCGTCTCGGCCTTCAACAACGCCGGCTTCGCCCTCTACACGGATAACCTGATGTCCTTCGTGGCCGACCCGTGGATCTGCCTGCCGATCGCCGCCGCCGTGATCCTGGGCGGACTCGGGTTCCCGGTGCTGATGCAGCTGCGCCGGGAGCTGCGCAATCCCCTGCTGTGGACCATGAACACCAAACTCGTCCTCGCCGGCACCGTGGTGCTGCTGGTGGCCGGAACGGTGTTCTTCCTGGCCGTGGAATGGTCCAACCCCGCCACCCTGGGCCCCCTGGGGCTCGGGGGGAAGCTGCTGGCCGGTTTCTTCCAGGCCGTGGTCCCCCGCACCGCCGGATTCAATTCCCTCGACTACGCGGCCATGGATCCGGTCACCTGGCTCGGCACCGACGTGCTGATGTTCATCGGCGCCGGGCCGGCCGGCACCGGCGGCGGGCTGAAGGTCACCACCTTCGCCGTGCTGTTCTTCATCATGTACACCGAGATGCGCGGCGAGGTGGCCGTGAACGTCTTCGGCAAGCGGCTCTCCCGCTCGGTGCACCGGCAGGCCATCACTCTGGTCCTGCTGGCCATCGCGATCGTCGTTGTTCCCACCGTGATCCTGATGCTCATCACCGACTTCGGCCTCGACCGGCTGCTGTTCGAGGTGATTTCGGCCTTCGCGACCGTGGGCCTGTCCACCGGCATCACCGCGCAGCTGCCTGCGGCCGGTCAGCTGCTGCTCATCGCGGTCATGTTCATCGGCCGGATCGGGCCGGTCACCTTTGCCACCGCGCTGGCGCTGCGGCAGCGCCGGCGCCAGTACGAACTACCCAAGGAGCGACCCCTGATTGGCTAGATCACTGTTTACCGCCTTCACCTCCCCCAACGAGAGCCTGGCCGAGGCCGACTCCGTCGTCGTGATCGGTCTGGGCCGGTTCGGCAGTTCCCTGGCCCTGGAACTGATGGCCACCGGCACCGAGGTCCTGGGCATAGATTCGCGCGAGGACATCGTCCAGTCCCTCAACGGCAAGCTCACCCACGTGGTCCGCGCCGACACCACCAACGAGGACGTGCTCCGGCAGCTGTCCGTCCATGAATTCGACCGCGCCGTGGTCGCGATCGGCACCGACTTGGAGGCGAGCATCCTGACCACCTCGCTGCTGCTGCGGCTGAACGTCGCCCACGTTTGGGCCAAGGCGATCAGCGCCGCGCACGGTCAGATCCTCGAACAGCTCGGCGTCAAGCACGTGGTCTACCCGGAACACGACATGGGCCGGCGGGTCGCCCACCTCGTCCGTGGGGCCATGGAGGACTACGTCGAAGTCGAGCCTGGCTTCGTCATGATCAAGACCACCCCGCCGCGGGAAATCATCGGCGTGCCGCTGGCCAACACCAAAATCCGCGACAGATACGGGGTCGCGGTCGTCGCCTACAAGCCCCGGAACCACGACTGGACCTACCCGGTCATGGACACCGTTATCGAGGAAACCGACACCATCCTGGTCGCCGGCAGCACCACCGACGCCGAACAGTTCAGCCAGCTGCACTGACGAAGGCAGCCATCACGAGTCGAAGCTGGGAGCTGCAGCGGTGTCTCGAACCTAGCCTGTCCGCGAACGGATCAGGAACCACAACACCGCTCCGCCAGCGGTCCCGGCGCTGCCTGTGATCGGGCCAGCACGGGTGAGCGGTGCCGTGTCGGATGCGGCGCGGCGTCAGCGGTGTCCTGCAGTTCGACAGATGCGGGGGCTGTTTTTGCCGCAGTGTCCTGGCAGCGGTGGCAGCCGAGGGTGATTCGGCCCCCTGGTCAGCCTACGTGGACCCAGGGACGCTGGGCGACGTCGGGCTCTGCCTCTCGAAGTATTTCGCGGGTGACGGGCGCGATCTCGCCTTCGCCCAAGAATAGGAAGCGCAGGAGGTTGGTAAAGGGATTTCCTTCGGTCCAGCGGAAGTAAATGTGGGGCATCAGTCCGGTTACGTCGCGGATATGGAGCAGGACGGATGCGATGGTGTTCGGAACAACCGGGCCGTGGACTTCCAGGATGCGGTATCCGTGTCGGGTCACTCCTCTGACCTGCAGTTCGGTTTCGAATTCCGAGGAGTCATCGATGCTCACTTCGAGGAACAGCGGTTCATCGTCGAGGGGCAGGTGGCTGACTTCGATGGCCGAGGCCAGTTTGTCCCTGTACGCATCGGCGCTGTTGTGCTGTGGTTCATGCGCGATCAAGGCAATGGGCCCGTCGAGGATCGGGGCCATGAATTCCAAAGCCTGCTGATCGAGGTGGACGCGGGTGGCGTGCAGTTCAAAGGAGCGGCCTACCCGCGAGAGCAGGGAGATGACGATGATGCCCAGGATGAAAACGGCGGCGATCCGGATGCCCTCGGGGCGTTCGAAGATGTTCGCGGCCGTGGTGTAGATAAAGACCACGGAGATCGTGCCGTAGCCGATCGTGTGTTTGTGCTGCTTCCGGCGGCGGGCGGAGATGGCGGCGGCGACCGCTGCCGAGGTCATCAGGACCAGGACCCCGGTAGCGTATGCCCCGCCTTGGGCGTCCACGTCGGCCTCGAAGAGGTAAGTGATGAGGAAACCTACCAGGCTCAACACCAGCACCAGGGGACGGACTGCTCTGGTCCATGGCGGGGCCATCCCGTAGCGGGGCAGATACCGCGGGACCAGGTTCAGCAGGCCCGCCATGGCGGAGGCTCCGGCGAACCAAAGGATGGCGATCGTGCTGAGGTCGTAGAGGCTGCCGAAACCGGCCCCGAGGTGCTCGTGGGCCAGGTACGCCAAGGCGCGGCCGTTTGCCTTCCCGCCGGGCTGGAATTCCTGTTCGGGGACGAGGAGGACGGTGACGAAGCTGCTGCTAACCAGGAAGACGCTCATGATCAGGGCCGCGCTGGTCAACAGACGCCGTGTTCCCCGGATTCGGCCTTCAGGACTGTCCTCGGTGTCCCCTTCGGCTCCCCGGACCTGGGGCATGACAGCTACCCCGGTTTCGAAACCGGACAAGCCCAGGGCAAGCTTTGGGAAGACGAGCACGGCTATTCCCGCCGCCATCAGCGGGTTCCCGTGCGCTGCCCACAGGGCGGTCCACCACTGGTGCAGAGCCAGCGGATGGGTGAATACCTCCAGCAGCGCGGTGGTTACGACCACGGCGTTGAGGCCGAGGTAGAGGGCGACGAGGCCGACGGCGACGCCGATCGCTTCCCTGAAGCCGCGCAGGAACACCGCGCCCAGTGACGCCAGCAGGAAAAGGGTCACCGGGACGTTCTGGCCCTGCAGCCACCCGGGCGCGGCCGGGTTCGCGATGGCGTGCGCGGTGGCGTCGGCGGCGGAAAGCGTCATGGTGATCATGAAGTCGGTCGCGGCGAAACCGAGCAGGACCAGGACCAAAAGTTTGCCGCCCCAGCCCGGCAGCAGCCGCTCAAACATGGCGATGGAGCCTTCACCGTGAGGGCTTTCCCGGGCAACTCGTCGGTAGACCGGCAGCGCCCCGAACAGGGTCACGGCGATGAGCACCACGGTGGCCACCGGGGAGAGTACGCCTGCGGCCAGCGCAGCGATCGCAGGCTGGTAACCCAGCGTGGAGAAGTAATCGACGCCCGTGAGGCACATTACCCGCCACCACGTATGCTTCTTCTCATCCGGGCCGACCACCTTGCCGGGCCCCAGATGCGTGCCTCTACTGTCCTGCAGGCCAAACAGCAGCCAGTTCCTCAATGCTTCCCTGCGGCCGGGCCGCGGGGCCGAGGGATCGGCCGGCGGCCAGCTTAACGTCGTCATGGCTTCCGTCCCACGCCGCAGCGCCGGCTTAGCCGCCGACGTGGATGCTGGGCCGGCGGGCGGGGTCGGGCTCGTGTTCGCGGATGATTTCCCGGACGACCGGCGGGGTGTCGCCGCGGCCCAGCAGCAGGTAGCGCATCAGGTGGGCCAGCGGATTGCCTTCGGACCATTCGAAGTAGGCGTGCGGGCGCACCCCGGTGGCATCGCGGAGGGCGAGCAGGATCGCGGCGATGGCGTTGGGCGCGGCGGGGCTTTCGGCCCTGAGCACCCGGTACCCGCCGACCTCGACGCCCCGGACAGAAAGGGTGCCGCTGAAGCCGGAGGGGTCGGTGATGTCGATTTCGAGGAAGATGATATCGGCGGTGCCGGGGACCGGATTCATGCCGCGCTGGGCGGCTTCCTTGTCCGCGTATTCGGCCGCGTCCCTTTGCTGGGGCCGGTTGGCGATCAGGGTGATCCGGCCGTCGTAGGCCAGGGTGTCGGCAATGAAGCGGCGGGCGGTGTCATCAAACACGATCCGGTCCGCGCGCAGTTCCGTCGTCCGGGTGATGCGGGAGATCAGGGAGACGGCGATGATGCCGGCGATGAAGAACACCGAGATCATCAGCCCGTCGGGCTTTTCGATGATGTTCTCGATCAGGGCATAGGCCAGGATCAGGGTCAGCACGGTGAAGCCGGCGGCGGCCATCCCCTGCTTCCGCCGTGCCGCCGAAATGGCCACCGCCACGGCGGCCGAGACCATCATCGCCAGGATGCCGGTGGCGTAGGCCCCGGCCTGGGCGTTCACGTCGGCCCGGAAGGCGATGGTAATCAGGATGCTCACGGCCGTGTAGACCAGGACCACCGGGCGCACCGCCCGGCTCCACTCCGGGGCCATGCCGTAGGAGGGCAGGTAGCGCGGGACGATGTTGATCAGCCCGGCCATCGCGGAGGCGCCGGCGAACCAGAGGATCAGGATGCTGCTGATGTCGTAAACGGTGCCGAAGGTGTTGCCCAGATACCCGTGGGCCAGGTAGGCCAACGCGCGTCCGGCGGCCGGCCCGCCCTCGGCGAAGGCCCCGGCCGGAATCAGCACTGTGGTGACGATGCTGCTGCCGATCAGGTACACGCTCATGATGACGGCGGCCACGGTGAGCAGTTTGCGGGTGTTGCGGACGCGCGAGGCCAGGCGCTCCTTCGGGTTGGCGCCCTCCGCGGCGACCAGGGGCATCATGCTCACGCCCGTTTCGAACCCGGACAGGCCCAGCACCAGCAGCGGGAAGGCCAGGACGGCGGGGCCGATCAGGCCGCCGGGGCCGGCACCTGCCTCGGTCAGCGCCCCGGTCCAGGACGCCAAGGCCCCGGGCGCGGTGAACACCTCGTAGAGGCCGACTCCGATCACGGCCGCGTTGAGCAGCAGGAACACCGCCACCAGCGGGATGGCCACGGCGACGGCCTCGGTGAAGCCGAGCAGGAACACCCCGCCCAGGATCAGCAGCAGCACGACCGTGACGGGTACTTCCTGCCCGTGCAGAAAGCCGGGGGCGTAGGGGTTCTCCAGCAGGTGCACGGTCGCGTCCGCCGAGGACAGGGTGATGGTGATAATCCAGGAGGTGGCGACGAAGCCGAGCAGGATCAGCACGAAGAGCTTACCGCGCCAGAAGGGCAGCAGATGCTCGAGCATGGCCACCGAGCCCTGCCCGTGCGGGCTTTCGTGCGCGACCCGCCGGTACATCGGCAGCATGCCCAGCAGGGTCAGCGCCACGATCAGCAGGGTGGCCAGCGGGGAGAGGGCGCCGGCGGCGAGTGCGGCGATCGCAGGCAGATAGGACAGGGTGGAGAAGTAGTCCACCCCGGTCAGGCACATCACCTTCCACCAGGCCTGCTGCGGGGCATGCGCCTCATCCGTTTCCGGACCGACCGGCTGGTGGACGCGCTTTTCCAGCAGCCACCGCCGCAGGACGCCGGCAGGCGCCGGGGGTGCGGGTCTGGATACGCTTTCTGGGACCGTGAACCTGGCAGATGAACTCACCGGTGCTGTTCCTGTCCTCTCGCTGCCGCACGCTTCAGGCCGACGATGCCCCGCGCTGGGCCAAGGGCAGCGGCCTTTGAATCCGATGAGAAAGCGTACGCCTACGGGACGCGCAATTCAGCGGTTTTTGCCCTTCGGAAGCGTTAAGAATCCGCAAAAATTCGTGGGACGGCCGGCACGGCGAGCGGGTGCCTTATGAGGCTGCGATGAAGAGAGCGGAAATTACAGGGTCCATCAGGGACAGGCAACGGTGGACGTCCCGCGGGCCCCTTCAGCCGTCAGCTGATGCTCGGAGACACCCCCTGCACATCCCGATCCGGGAGCAGGCCAAGCCACGCAAGATCGAAATCAACAGCAGCGACACCAAGCAGCAGATCAACGCCTGATCTGCGCATTGCACGCACAAGCCGGCGGCTCCCGCGAAAGAGCGGGGCCGCCGGCCCGCGGCTGCAGTGAGGTTGCCATGAAAGAGCTGGATCTCTATGCCATCCTCCACGTGCCCCCGACCGCCGGCCGGGAGGGCCCGAGAAGGGAATTCCATATGGAGTTCCCTTGCTCATCGGACCGACAGAACCCACCACTGGAAGATCATATGCAGACGACACCCGGGTACTCCCCCGAGCCTTCTTCACCTGCCCTCATACGGCAATCACTGCGCCCCGACTGCGGCTCATGCTTTGCCCTCTGCTGTACAGCCTTCGGATTCTCACGTTCGGCAGACTTTGCCCTCGACAGGCCCCCAGGCTCTCCATGCCAAAACCTCGCACCTGACTTCTCCTGTACTATCCACAACAGCCTCGGCCCCACAGGATTCAGCGGCTGCACGGTCTTTGATGTGCTTCGGCGCCGGCCAAAACGTGTCGCAAAGGTAGTTCGCCGGAAAGAGCTGGCGCGAGCACCCTGACAGCAGAGACGCGATGTTCTCGGCGTTCAAAGCCGCCCGACAGCTACATGAGAAGCTCTGGCATCTAGCGGAGGCACAGACACGAACATTCGACCCGGACTCCCTCAAGCCGTGCGGCCCGGCTAAGAAACACGATCGAACAGGCACTCGGCGGCGAGCTGCCGGGACTGCTTTCACCGGACCTTCCTGATCTTCACTCCCAAGTAAGGTCAACGCTGATGGACGTCAGCGAAGAAGTACGGGCCTTGATGGGCAGAAATCTCGGGTTCCGGCGCCTGTCCGGTGCGGACCTTAGAGGCGCCTATCTTGATTGCGGCTGATCTGCGCGTGATTTAGCAGGTGTGGACCTGCTCGGGGCAGGTCTAACTTAGACCAACCGTCGTCCCTCTGCTATTTAGCGGTTAACCACTATGGCCTTACTTCCCGACGGTTGCATCACAGGCTGGTGTCGGCCAACTCCTGCAGCATGGTCAATCCGTGCCGGTCTACCGGAACCGATGAAGCGGACATGACCGCGACACCGGTGTGCTTTGAACGGTCGAGTCCGACCCAGGTGCGGAAACCGCCGGTTGCCCCGTTGTGCCAGGTGATCCGGCGACCTTTGATCTCCAGGGTGAGCCATCCGGCCCCGCTCTGGGCCGCTCCAGCGAACCTTGCCACCGGGTCGAGGGCGGAGATGCCGGGCGCCGAACCGTCCAGCAACGCCGCGACGAGCCGGGCCATGTCCCCGATCGATGCCCGGATGCCGCCGGCCGGAGCCAGCGCCTCACCCGTCCAGGGTTCGCGGGCCTTTCCGGAACTGCTCCTGCCGACCAAGGCTGCGGGCCGGAGCTGGTCCGCAGCGGCCGGGGCATAGACGGACCCGAGTCCGAGCGGGTGGGCCAGCCGGTTCCGAAGCAGGTCCGCATACGTCAACCCTGCCGCACTGGCGATGGTGTGGCCGAGGAGTTCGAATCCCAGGTTGGAGTACCGCGGCCGGGGTGCGGAAATCCTTACTGCCCGAGCCTGGGCCATCAGCTGGTCAAGGTTTTCCCCGTACGGATTTGCACCCTGCAGCCACAGCGAAAGCGTGCCCCGGAGGGGCCGGGCAGACCCGGGCAGGCGCGGCAGACCCGATGAGTGGGTGCTCAGGGATTGGACCGTGACATCTGCCGCTCCACATGCTCCCAGCGGCAGCAGCTCGCCCAGCGTCGTCGTCGGAGCCAGCTCGCCCCGTCCCAGCGCATCGGCGTACAGCAGCCCGGTAATGCCCTTGGATACGGAACCGATTTCGAAGTCCGCATCCAATGGGGCCCCAAAACCCGCCCACGTCATCTCGCCCCGGCACACCGCGGCTACAGCGGTTTCCCGGTGGAGACGCCCCAGCCGGGCCCGGAGCTTCGCCGCCAGATCAGCGTCGCCATGAAGCTCAGGCAGTGTCCGTGCCCGACGGTTCCCGGGCACGCGCTTCCCGTCAGCCCCGCCCACCTTTTTGCTGGCCAAAATCATCAGTCCCCCGCATCCGTGGAATATTGCGGATCACACTAGCCGATGGACCTTCAGTTGCCACACCGCCCCGCGGCCGCACCGTGCAAAGCTCTCCGCGCTTCCCGCCACCTGGACCGGGACAGGTTCTTACCCTGCCGGGACCAGATGGATGTCTCATCCCGGTCGCGGCTGATGACCGCGCGGTAGCCGTCCCATTTGGGTTCGTACAAGGCGCCGCCGGGCCGCGCGCCGGGGCCGGCATCTTTTCCACTGCTCGGGCCAAGGCCACCTTGACCGGCAGGCGCAACTCTGCCGGCAGCCTGGCATCCATGAACCCACGATACAAGCACCCACAGGTGTACCGGTGCGGCTTTCCGGGCTCCCCTCAGTCTGTATCGCTGCTGTCGACTCCCCCTTGTGCCGCTCGAGCGCCGGCGGGTAACGTTGCGGCCGCGGTCTCCGGCATCATTCAGGTCCGGCAAGTTCCTATTGGGTGCCGGGGATCGGCCAGGCGGCCCTCTCGCCGTTCCAGTCCAGCTGGGGGGACGGCGAGGGGGCCCCTACCCTTGTACCACTCGATCGCCGGCTAGTAGCCTTGCGCCCACGGTCCCCCGGCATCACTCAAGATTCCGGACAAGTGGTGCCGGGGATTGGCCGGTTACTCTTCCCGCTCCGGCGTGACGTTCGACGACGCAGTGGCGAGGGTACCTAGTCTTAATAGACGGCTGCGAGGTAGCGCAGTTGTTTTGCCAGCTTCTTGACTAAACGTGGGTCTGCCCCTTTGCTGAGAGCATCGTGCAGCAGTCCAACGGCCCTGTTGATTGGTTGTTCTTCCCTTGTCTGCTTGAGCTGACTCACGATAAGGGGCCCCAGGCAACAGGGCGGCAGCTGTTCTGCTGCTGCCTTGACCAGGTCCGGGAAGTATCGGGTGAGATTCTTGCCCTGCCGGGACTCTCCCAGCGCAGCGAGAACGTGCAGCGGATGTACTTCCAGTGCGACCCGGAGGAGAACGTTGATAACTGGGACGAGGAGCGCATCTAAGCCGAACTACAGCGCAGGGTCGACGGTCCGGACGGGTTCCAGCTTGTGCGCGGCCCGATTTTTGAGAAGACCGTGCTGAAGTTCCGCTCCTACGTGTGTGAGCCACTGCGCTATGGCAACCTGTTCCTCGTCGGAGACGCCGGGCATACACCCTGCCCCCTACCGGGACCAAGGGACTGAACCTCGCGTTCTGCGACGTCCGCGTCCTAGCCCCGGCGCTGGTCGACTACTTCAACACTGGCGACGACTCCGGGCTGGCAGGGTACTCAGCCACGGCGCTGGAGCGGGTATGGAAAGCCCAGAACTTCTCCTACTGGGCCACCAATCTCATGCACACCCAGCCAGGAGAAAACCCTTTCAATCAGAAGCGCCGCTTCGGCGAATTCAAGGCGATCACCGGTTCCGAGCGCGGGGCCGCCTACTTTGCCGAGTCCTACACGGGCTGGCCCGAAACCAACTCCCGGCTGCCCCAAAGCGTTGAGGAGGCTGAACTCTTGCAGCCGCTCTAAGCGCCACCTGGGAAACCGGTGGCACTGCATCCAGTGCCACCGTCCCTCTCGGCGATGGCAGGGGCAAAGCACACTCCTCGGGAAGAACCGTTTACGACCTGCGTCCCCTGCCAACTCGTCGCCAATGGCTTCACAACGCCCTTGACAATCAACAGCTAGGCCGAAAAGCCGATAACGGCGCATACGTCCGCAATCTTGCGCCTTAAGTCGATCTGGGGGTACAGGAGCGGTTGTGCTCGTTTGCCGACTGACATTCAAGACGGCATTGTGCTCGCACTTCGGACCGCATAGTTAAGATGCGAAGAAAACCATTTATGGGCTAGTCGCGCCAATGCTCTGGCTAGTTTTGTTGGCTGTTCTGGTCCTATCCAGATACCGGAGGAACCTGGGGGATGAAGTCACGGAGCGCAGGAGGGTTTCGGGCGTGTCGTATTTCCCGCCCTGGATGTATTCGCAAAGTAGTTCCGTTTTTTCGGGGTGCTTCAGGATGAAGTCGATGATTCCGGTGCCCTCTTCTACGAGGCTGTACCGGGCATCGTAGATGTCTGTGTATTCGCGGTAACAGACGGCCAGCCCGTGGTGGTCGCCCTCAGTGACCAGCACCCGTGCCAGCGATGCCCCGACACTGATGATGTTTCTTTGCGCGCCGATGCCGATTTGTCCGGGCCAGGGAGAGTACACGAGGCCGCTCACCAGGCTGATGGCGTCACGGATTTCTTGGCGGACGTTGTGTCCTGCACTGTCGCGGTCGATGAGGCGCGCGGTTGTGATCTTTCCTGGGTTTAGCCGGGCACGCCTGATGCCGCTGTTGGCGACGCGCCATCGTGCGTGGAAGTAGGTATGTTGGGCCGTGTCGATCCAAAGCGCCAGTTTGGCCGGAGAACGATGGTAGTGCCGGTAGAGGTGGCTCGCGATCAAGGAGCGTTCGGCGGCTGCACATCTGCCGATTAGATCTGCGAAGGCGGCAACGCCGCCGGCGTCTAGGATTTCGGCGGCACCGAGTGCCATTGAGAAAGCCCTGGGCTGGGTCTTGCCGCGGAAGGCCTTTGTGATGAGGTCCAGCGTTTCCGCTGATACTTGCGGAGGTCGTTCCGGCTTCAACTCATCGACGGCAGGCCTCGGGATGAGCGACGATGGGAGCTCAGGCTGTATCTCCATTGCGGAAGGAACCAGCCTGGCCAACGCTGTGCCTAGGCGGAACCGTCGTGCAGGGCTGATCGTGTCCACGACTGCGTCGAAGTCGGAATCCCCCTTCTGGTGAGTCTGCGGAAGTACATCCGGGGCACTCTTGTACCGCCCGTCTGTGAGCCACTGCCAAGCTTCGGCGTCTTTGGTGAAATATGTAGCCGGGTAACCGGGCCGATGAAACGTGCGGAAGAACTGCACAATCGTTTGCTCGACCGGGGAGGTTCCGATCAACGCCATCCTGGTCGCGGGAAGGTGCTGGGCAAATTTTGTTAGTGCTGCCGAACTGACCGAACGCATTCCGTGCATGTCGACCAGCATCGGTCTAGGCTCGTCGCCGCCCAGCTCTTCGATGAGAGATATCGTCGCCAAAGCATCAGGCTCTTCGATCGTTGCGTGCGATGGCCAACGAACGAATATGACGCCATCAGAAAGGAACTCGACGTCGGGACTGCAAAGCCCATCTGGACCCCGCGCCGGCAGATCGTCGCTTCTGCTGATCAATGGGGATACAGAATGCATGGCAGCCTTCGGAAATTTTTGGTAAAGGTTTCATCAAGAACCCCGCCAAATCATAAACCCATGAAGTGGTTACTACAAGTTTCAACTATTCAGCAGACTTACCATCTTGAATGTGGCCTCGGTTCGCCTCTGGCTCTAAGTGTGAATCGGGAAGTATTCAGGCTTCTAGAAGCGATTTGCGAACAAAACTTGTCGCGTAATAAACACACCGTCCAAGGACAGGTCCCCGTATCAATGCATGTCAATCATGTGTATCGGCGACAAATGAGGCAGCAGCGCGGCGGTGACCCGTAATGCCATCACGGAGCCAGGATCGGCTGGGCCGCGTATCGGGAGGGCTCACTGCTCGGCTCGCTGAGAGCCCCGTTCATCCAACTGCTCCAGCACTACCCTCGCCGTCGATCAGCGTCGGCTCAACCGCGACCCCCGGTCCAATGTCCCCCACCACCGGCATTGACGACCACCACCAAAGATCCCATGACAAAGGCCGATAACAGCGCATATGTAGCCCGCTTCCGACGGGGAGGCCCTTACCGGTTTCGCGGTGCGGCTGTGACCAGGCGCGCAAGGTCCGTGCCGGGAGCGGTGAGCCGGTCCACGGTGTCGAAGACGAACTGTTGCATGGCCGCGGCCGCAGCTGAGGGTTCGACATCGGCGCGTCGGGCCAGATTGACGGTTCGGGTCAGTTGGGGACTCACCAGGCGCGTGCTTTGCAGCGCAGGACGGTCGATAACTACCATCGCGGGGACCACAGCCACTCCTAGTCCCCGTTCCGCGAATCGGAGCACGGCGTCCATCTCGGCGCCCTCGACGGCGATCGTCGGGGTTAGTCCGCTGGCGGAGAATGCGGCATCTGTGGCCAGGCGCAGGTCGTAGCTGCGGTTGAACGCGACCTGCGGGATCTGTGCCAGCTCCGCCAGTGTGATCTCAGTCGGTGTCGGGCTTTCGCCGCGTTTCTGCCGCACGGGTTTTGGCAGGGGTGAGCCTGCGGCGAAGATCACGACCAGTTCCTCGGAAAGCAGAGGGATCAGTTCAGTGCCCGGTACGGATGGTTCGGGCCCGCGGGTGACCATCAAGGCCAGGTCTAGTGCGTTCTCGTTCAGCGCGTCGACCAGGGAGCGTGAGCCTGCCTCGGTGATGTGCAGGTCCACTCCGGGGTGCGCAGTCCGGAAAGCCGCGAGTACGTCGGCGACCAGTGAGACGCAGAGGGTCGGCGGGGCACCGAGCCGGACGTGGCCGCGGCGCAGCCCAGCCAGTTCGCCCATCTGCTCGCGGGCTGAGCGCGCGTCCGCGAGCATTCGCCGGGCGATGGGCAACAGCACTTCGCCTGCGTCAGTCAACGTCACCCCGGTCGGTCCACGACGGAACAGTTTCGTGCCCAGGTCAGCCTCCAGTGCGGCGATTTGTCGGCTCAGCGAGGGCTGGGCAAGGAAGAGTTCTTCGGCAGCCCGGGTGAAGTGGCCTATCCGGGCGACGGCCTCAAAGGAAGATAGCTGATCGAATTTCATCATAGCCTTTCTGCATCAGCTTGAGTTGAACAATGCATTGGACTCATCTTAGCCGCCTTCCTAGCATGGTGGATATGAGCACACAGCACCCCTCTGAACGACTGATGTCCACCTCGGTCCTCGTCATCGGCACCGGCGGTGCCGGATTGCGGGCCTCGATCGAACTGGCCCAGCGCGGCGTCCAGGTGCTGGCGGTGGGCAAGCGGCGCAAGCACGACGCGCACACCACCTTGGCGGCCGGCGGGATCAACGCCGCTCTGGGCACAATGGACCCCGAGGACAGCTGGCAGCAGCACGCCGCCGACACCCTGCGCGAGTCCTATTTCCTCGCCGACCCGGCCATCGTGGAGACCGTGGCGCGCAACGCCGCCGGTGGTATTAAGGACTTGGAGAAGTGGGGGATGCCCTTCGCACGGGAGGAAGACGGGCGGATTTCCCAGCGCTTCTTCGGCGCCCATAAGTACCGCCGCACCGCCTACGCCGGCGACTACACCGGATTGGAAATCCAGCGCACCCTGATCCGCCGCGCGGCCGAGCTGGACGTGCAGATCATCGACAGCATTTACATCACCCGCCTCCTGGTGGCCGACGGCACGATCTTCGGCGCCTACGGATTCGACATTGTGGACGGCACGCCCGTGCAGATCCATGCCGATGCGGTGATCCTGGCCGCCGGCGGGCACACCCGCATCTGGCGCCATACCTCTTCCCGGCGGGATGAGAACACCGGGGACTCCTTCCGCCTGGCCGCTCTGGCCGGCGCCCGGATCCGGGACGCCGAACTCGTCCAGTTCCACCCCTCCGGACTGCTGGAGCCAGACGACGCCGCCGGCACCCTCGTCTCCGAGGCAGCGCGCGGCGAGGGCGGCATCCTCACGAACGCGCTGGGTGAGCGCTACATGGAGCGCTACGACCCCGAGCGCATGGAGCTCTCCACCCGCGACCGGGTTGCCCTGGCCGGGTACACCGAGATCGCCGCGGGCCGGGGAACCGAGAAGGGCGGCGTCTACCTGGACGTCTCCCATCTACCAAGGGAAGTCATCCTGCAGAAGCTGCCGCGCGTCTACCGCACCCTGATCGACCTGCAGATGCTGGACATCACCACAACGAAGATGGAGATCGCTCCGACCGCCCACTACTCCATGGGCGGAGTGTGGGTAGCCCCGGAAGACCACAGCACGGGCGTGGACGGGCTGTACGCGATCGGCGAAGCCTCCTCAGGCCTGCACGGCGCCAACCGCCTGGGCGGAAACTCGCTCATAGAGCTGCTCGTCTACGGACGCATCACCGGAGAGCACGCCGCCGAGTACGTCACCTCCCGCACCACTGTCCACCGGGACCCCTCCGCCGTCGGCCTGGCCCGCACCGAAATGCAGTCACTGCTCAGTGACCGCGGAACCGAATCAGCCCGGCGGCTGCAGCGTGAAGTGCGCAACCTGATGACCGAGCACGCCGGAGTCGTGCGCACCGAACAGGGCCTGCAGGAAGGCCTACGCAAACTGGCCACCCTGGAAGAACGCGCCCAACACATCACCGCACACCCCGACATCGCCGGGTTCGACGACCTCGCCCATGCCTACGACCTGCTGGGCTCGCTCCTCGCGACCCGCGCAACACTCGAATGCGCACTCGAGCGCCGTGAAACGCGCGGGTGCCACAACCGTGCGGACTTCCCTCACAAGGATCCGGCGCTGCAAGGCAACTTCGTCTGGTCGCCAGCTGACGGAGTCAGCTTCGAAGCCCTAACCCCTGCCCCGGACTCCTTCCGGTCCCTAGCCGAGAGCGACGCCGACGACTCGGTAGCCGGCAAGCTCGTGGAGTAACCCTGACCGGCGATCAAAGCCGAAGACTCGAGATGATCACAAACACCCCTCGGCCATCCATCCGCAACAACAACGGGACGAACGCCTAGAGACCGCATCTAGTTAATCCACACCGCGGAACAGCCAAGGCATATTGCCCGGCCCGGTGCATTCCCCAGCCCGAGCCCGGCCGGCGAGAGTTAGAGCGTGTTGCCGCGAGATTCACCGTCTTGGTTTTCCTCGACTCCCCACAAACGCCGATAACAGCGCAGTCGTCCTTAGTCGGCGACTAAGGACGACGCATTCGGACTCAACCACTCACCCGTCTGTTTCAAAAACGACTGAGCCTCCTGCGGACGGCTGAACTCTGCCGCGGCCCGATCTGCCAGGGACTGGGACGTTACTGCTGTGGTGATAACCGCATGAGTGCCCGGTACATCTGCCCTTTGCTCGGTGGTTCCGGGAGCGGTTGAGCCGAAGTAAAAGATCTCGGTAGTCATCGGGGCAGGTCAATCTCACGGCTGGCCATGGCCATTACTCTCTATCCGGCATTCCCGCATTTTGTATGGGGTGACCGATTCCGGATCCAGCTCCGGCCTGGCCCGCAGGAAGCGCACGGCGTGCCGGAAGGATGCCCCCCGGACATCGCGGTGTCGGCTGACACTTCGACGACGAGCGGTTCCACCAGGGTCAGCTCGGTTCCGCCGGCGTCGGCGTTAAACCGGTCCATGACCGTGGATTTCACCCGGTGCGGCCAGGGATGGCCCGGGTCGGCTGCCTTCAACTGAAACCCCAGCAGTTTCGCGGCCGCCGTTTTCAGCGGCGCGGAGCGCCCGACGATGCGCAGTTCCCCGTCAATGGGCAGTCCGGCTACGATGGCCTCGGGCCGGGCAAGGGGACCGATGACTGCCGCACATACAACGTCAACGGTGTCGCGGTGCTTGATTTTCAGCCATTGCCGCTGCCCTCCCACGTACGGTTGGCCGGCGCCTTTGATGACGAGTCCTTCGATGCCGGTAGCGGGCAGTTCTTCAAACCAGGTCGCTGCGGTGTCCGGGTCGCTGGTGCCCGGGGACAGTTCGAGGGTTTCGTCCCAGTCTTTGGCGAGCTCTTCAAACAGTGCCCGCCGGACCCGGAACGGCTCGTTGCGGATGTCGTGCCCGGCGACGGCGAGCAGGTCGAAGGCCACGAAGTGGGCCGGCACCCGGCGCACCAGCCCGGGCATCGCTTTCGCTGACGCGCCCAGGCGTTGCTGCAGGGCAGAGAAGTCCAGCCGCTCCCCCGACCAGATCACTGCCTCCCCATCGAGCAGGCAGCCGGGCGGCAACTGCTCCCCCGTCGCCTCGACCAGGTCCGGGAAGTACCGGGAGAGGTTCTTGCCTTGCCTGGACCAGATGGACGTCTCATCCCCGTCACGGCTGACGACCGCGCGATACCCGTCCCATTTGGGCTCGTACCACGCGCCTCCCGGCAGCGCGCCGGGGCCCGGCATCTTGTCCACTGCGCGGGCCAGCGCCACCTTGACCGGCGGGAGCAAACCGGCCGGCAGCCTCGCGTCCCATGACCCCACGATACAAGCGTCCTCCGGAAGCAGGCACGGTTCCCCGGTTTCGTCCCCGGCGCGGGCGACGGCCAGGATGATCAGCGGCCACGGACGCCGTCCAAGCCGGTGGATCCCCAGTTCGGCATTGCTGGCCAAACGGTCTCTTCGAGGGATTCCATCCAGTGATACCAGTCGCCGGTTAGGTCATCGGCGGGAAGACCGGGGACAGCGACGACTTCCCGGTGATCAGCGGTGATTGTGCGGGTCAGTGTTTCAACGCTCACGTCGAGTTGAAGTGGACCCGTGTCGGTGGGACCGAGCACCGTGGAGAGCCCTTACAAGCCGAACCGGCAGTTCTCTTGTCGTAGATGCATCGGACCGCATCGTGTGTCCTCAATGCCCTCGACGCCCCTCAACAACGCCTACGTGCGCATCGTCCAGCCAGCGATGGCCCGGTGGACCAAGAAGAGTGAATCACCATAACTACAGGCTAGGCTCCGGATATCGTGACAAAAGGACGCCCTGACCGAGCTGAATACCGGAACTTGCCTAAGTTCGGAGAGCCCGGCAGCACAGCCGACAACTCCAAACGCGAAGGAGAAAACTATGCCAGCAACCGATGTTCTGAACCAGGAGCAAATCCAAGCAAATCTGATCCAGTTGCCGGAATGGCGCTACGGTCTGGGTGCTTTGCGGACCGCATTTAGATGTGGATCATCCGCAGCTGCCTTGGACTTGCTTTCCACCATTGGTGGGCTGGCCCAGGAGTCCGGCCACCACCCTGATGTGGACTGGCGGTACGACACATTGTTCATCACGCTCACTTCGCACGACGCCGGAGACAGGGTGACGGCGCGTGACGTGACGCTGGCGCGCTCGATATCGAAGCAGGCCCGAGCCACCGATGTCATGCCTCTCCCGGAACTCTTGCGCACAGTGGAGATAGCCATCGACACCGATGCCCCGGAAGCCATTTCGGAAGTCTGGCGAACTGCACTGGGCTACAAGATGCAGGGAGACGGAAGCCTGACCGACCCCTATGGCAGGGGGCCGGCCATCTGGTTTCAAGAGTCCCAGAGTCCGAGTGTGAATCGTTTTCACCTGGACGTCACAGTCCCCTTCAGCGAAAGCGCCTCGACTCTCGATGCTCTGGCATGCGTTGGTGCGACACTCGATGATGAACACGCGCCCATGTGGGTAGTGGCCACTGATGCCCAAGGCAACCGGCTATGCATCAGCACTGAAGCCGGCCGCGGCGACTACGGGGTAAATCCACGCTATTCGGCCAGGGCCGCACCCTGACTTGCCGGCACCGGCAGCTTCGCGCCGCCGTCTGTCGCCCAACAACTCTTATCCAGAATTACTAGCGAAGATCCAGAGGTCCGACCCATGACAGAAACAGCAGACCAGGAACGCATGCAGATCAGCGAGCCAGGAACACGAGACCATGAAAGCTCACCTGTAGAGGAACTGGCGGTTCTCGACTACCTGAAGCACTTCATCAGCGATACCTTGCAACCGGGGCAGAGAACGCACCTGCGCTACCCGACGGCAATTTCAGAGCTGTTGGGCTTCACGATCCTCTCGGTCGGGGAAGGCACTGCCACACTTGCCACCGTTGCAGATGTAGAGAAGCACGGCAATCAGCAGGGCACCATCCACGGTGGGTTCCTCACTGAACTGGCTGATGCCGCGATCGGCACGGCGTGCTCAACCACAATACAAACCGGGGAATCCTTCACAAGCATGAACCTCAATGCAACCTTCCTGAGGCCAGCATGGTCCGGAGAGTTGATCGCCGCGGCATACCCAACACATGTGGGACGGACGGTCGTGCACTATGAATGCCAGGTCCGACGTGCGTCAGACGGCAAAACGGTGATGACGGCTGCCAGCAGCGTGATGATCCTGCGCGGAGATAAAGCCGTGGGCCGTTAGACATCTTCTTTAGATGGCGTTCAGGTCTCCTAACGCCCCGTCAGGCGCGTGGTCAAGCAGCCTCTCAGTTGCATTGGATGGGGACACGCGCCTGGTCAGTGAGGTTCAGGCTTGTCCTGAGGGCGAGTGCTCCACGCCGACGGAACTCCAAGGCGACCCTATCGATTCCTGCAGGCCCTTTGACCTCGATAGCCCGGCCCATTCGAGTTCCGTCCCTGCTGCTACATTCGAGCCGTCCCTCTACCATTCCACACGCATCGATGACCGCACCTTGGCCATCAGCGCCCTGTTAACTCCCGACACCATTACGCTCCGTGCTCTCACAAGCAACGGGAGCGTCTTTGGCAGAGGAACAAGTCGAGTTGAATTGGACCCGTGTCGGCGGGACAGAACGCTGCGGAGGGCCTTTAGAAGCCGACCCGGTAGTTCTCGCGTTGTAAACGCGGCGGACGCATCGTCCGCCCGCAACGCTCTCAACAAGGCATACGTGCGCATCGTCCGGCTGGCGTGGCCAGGTGGACCAAGAGGTGAATCACCATAACTACAAGCGCCGGATATCGTTACAATGGCACGTCTGACCGAGCTGGATACCGGAACCACCAAAATTCGGAGAGCCCGAATTCCGGCGGCTTCCAGATACTTTGGGGAGGCCATGTACAAAGTTGGCCGGAAGTAGCCCACCGCTCAACGAGAGCCCGTCACGAAAAGGCTGGCTGCCGCTACGGTGCAGAGCCCTCCAACCGCACCCAGGCCGATCAAGGCCTTTCGTTCAGGGCCGAGAGGCTCGCCTTCCTCCCTCGGGTGCGACATGGCATACATCGCCGGCCCCGCAATCATGTGGGCCTATTGGCCCGTCCGATCCGCCCTTGAGCCGTCCCCGTTCTTCCCGGACTGGCGCAGCATCACGAAGTTGGCCACGCTCGATGTGAGTGAAGTCAAAACCAGGACTACGTACAAAACCTGGATTCCGCCCTCCGTTTGCATGACCATCACGAACCAGGCCAGAGCCGACACGAACCACAGGACGACTGAGAACAGCAGGACGCGCGGGCTGGGCCTCGCCGGTTTGACCCCAGGTTCGGTCAGGCCCATCCGGTCTGTCATCCGCAACCAAGCGTTGCGCGGACCGTTGCCTGTCATGGCCTAACCATAGCTACTTGCCAAGGCCGCCGTAACAGCCCCCCGGATCCACTGCCGTGTCCGCACTGGCGCGGCAGCTGACCTTATGTACGACATTGCCGGAGCCTTAGTGTTTCAAAGAGCAGTTCAAGTGGGGAGATGAACGGGGAAACCGCCGATGAAGAAGACCCAGATCCGGATAGTCCTGGCTGTTCTGTACGCGGTGGCCACGATTATTGCGATCCTGACCGACAATGTGTGAGGACCCTGCTCGTTATCGGAGTGCCTACGCTTATCGTGACCTACTTTGCTGCAGGGGTCGGGTTCAAAGCATACGAGGAGCGTCAGAGGGACGCCCGAGATGGGGACCAAGCCAAGTAACCTGTGGGTGTGGCCCCGGTACGGGTGCCCCACAGCCCGCTCGTAGATGACCGCTTCGGACCGTACGGGGTCCGCGTCGATGACTCATGACCCGAGACCGGCGGCAAGGGGATGAAGGTTTCATCTGTCTCGTGTAGGGTCCTTTGTAGTTCCGGAGCTGTTGATGATGGTTTCCCCCAAACCTGTCTTGGTCCGGCCCGGAACCTTGGAAGGCTCTGGCCGCCCGCACACGTTCCCCCAACGATGCTCCACGCGGCCAGGGCCTTCCCCTTCAAACCGGTGCGTGATGGCCGGTTTATTTGTTCCAGAGGGTTTTACTGTGCCTGAGGCATGCCTCCTGTGGCGGCAGCAGGAGAGCTAATACTCCGAACGGACCGATGATCTAGGAGTTCCTTTTGGCCGGGACCAGAGTGTCATGGGAGTCGTTATCTACCGGTTTTCTTCAGCCTACCTGCGGGGTCACAGATTCCGGGTCCAGTTCCGGTCTGGCCCGGAGAAAGCGTACGGCGTGCCGGAAGGATATTCCGGTGATCGCGGTGTCGGCTGATACTTCGACGACGAGCGGCTCCACGAGGGTCAGCTCGGTTTCGCCGGCGTCGGCATTGAACCGGTCCATGGTCGTGGATTTCACCCGGTGGGTCAGGGATGATCCGGGCCGGCTGCCTTCAACTGGGATCCCAACAGTTCCGCGGCCGCCGGTTTCAACGGCGCAGAGCGTCCGACGATGCGCAGTTCCCCTTCGATAGGCAGCCCGGCGACGATGGCCTCGGGCCGCGTAAGCGGACCGATGACTGCCGCACAAACAACGTCAACAGTGTCGCGGTGCTTGATTTTTTGCCACTGCCGCTGTCCTCCCTCGTAAGGTTGGTCGGAACCTTTAATGACGAGCCCTTCAATGCCGGTGGCGGGCAGTTCTACGAACCAGGTGGCGGCGGTGTCCGGGTCGGCGGTGCCTGGGGATAATTCGAGGGTTTCGTCCCAGTCTTTGGCGAGCTTCGAGCAGTTGTCGCCGGACCCGCAACGGCTCGTTGCGGATGTCGTGCCCGGCGACGGCGAGCAGGTCGAAGGCCACGAAGTGGGCCGGCACCCGGCGCACCAGTCCGGGCATCGCTTTCGCTGAGGTGCTCAGACGTTGCTGCAGGGCAGAGAAGTCCAGCCGCTCCCCCGACCAGATCACGGCCTCCCCATCGAGCAGGCAGCCGGGCGGCAACTGCTCCCCCGTCGCCTCGACCAGGTCCGGGAAGTACCGGGAGAGGTTCTTGCCTTGCCGGGACCAGATGGACGTCTCATCCCCGTCACGGCTGACGACCGCGCGATACCCGTCCCATTTGGGCTCGTACCAGGTCCCGCCGGGCATCGCGTTGGGGCCGGGCATTTTTCCACTGCGCGGGCCAAGGCGACCTTCACTGGTGGGCGTAGTCCTGCCGCGAGCGTGCCATCCATGAGCCCACGATACGGTCTCCCCAAGCTTGCGCTGCGAGGATGAGTCCATGCAAGCAGCAGGCAATGATGCTCCTCATCATCGGTGTGGCTCTGAACATGGGCTCAGCCGTTTACAACATTGCGCGGCCACGGCGGGAAGGGGAACCGTTACGGCCCCAGCGGAAAGCGCTGCTTTCCCTGGGTTTGGTCGGTGTGCTCTGCATCGTCTGTGCGGCTGGTCGTTTCGTCGCTGTTGATCGTTGACCAATTCTTGATCGCCGTCTCTTGGTAAGAAATTAGGGCCGGTTTCTTTCGGCGCGGCTCTTGGCAATGCGCCACGCCACCAACATGAGTCCGCCGGCGACAAAAAATCCTGAAGAAATGAGCAGGCTGACGAGAAGGGGCTCACCGTTCGCCAGGCGCAGCACAGCGGTAGCAATACCGCCGACCATCCAAACAACAGCCAAGAGCAGCGCTTGTTTTTGCGTCAAAGCGCCGAACCTACCGATCGGCTCGTTCCCATGCGGGTAGCCTAGCGCCAAGCAGTCCATACCCTCATGAAAGCAGAGGGAACAGTGCGCATCTTTCCGTTGGATTTACGCCCCAACCGTCGGAGTCTTGCTTGTGTGGACCCTGGTCCTCGCAGCCCAGGGCAACGTCGGGTCATGGGCCACCGCGTTAGGTATGGTCCTTTTGCTGATCTCTTTGGCGGCTTTGGCCTCAGGCAGATCGTAAGAGGAAGAAGTAAACGAGGAGTGGCGGTGGCGCCCGCCCCGTTTGGAATGCGTAGATCATCAGCGGGCCGCTCTGCTGGCGCTACGCGACCCCGTCAAGCTTGATATGACACATTCTGTTCGCCGCTGGTGCTGTCGTCTGGATTAATGGCGTTTCTGGCCCGCCGGACTCGCATAACGAAGGAAGTCTCGCGCCTCAGCGGAGTATCCGAGAGCCATGCGAAGTACACCAGTGTTCAAACCGGGCGGCTCCAGCGGAGCGGCCATGTTTGGGCCTGTGTGTGGCTTGGGCGAAGATACGTCTATGGCCAGCCACGACAAGTACCGGCGACAGCCGGTTCAAGTGCGACTGGATGGAGTGACAGCACCGTCCAGCGAATCCGGCGTGTCGGCCTGGCGCTGGGCTGGTTGTGCGGCCGGCGCCGCGTGGTGCATCGGCGCCGTCTCGAACCACCTGGTGGCCGTAACGAACACCGGGTTCGGGGTCCTGGATTCCTACCGGTCCCTCCAATCCGGTTCGATCATGGGCATCGTCGTTTCGTTTGTTGTCTGGACGTCCCTGACGGTGGGTCTAGTGTGGCTGCTCGGCAGGCCGCGGCATGCTTCCCGAACCACAAGGGCCCTGGCTGCGTTCGGCGCTACGGCGCTGGCCTCGTGGTACCCGGCAGCGGTGGTCAGCGCAGCCGTGGGCCATGTCGTGGCAATCGAGGATGGATTCGTTTACCAGGATTGGCTTGCCCGCCCGCTGATGGGTGCCGGCGTGGCCGCGCTGGCGGCCGCCGCATTCGTGCAAGCCGTACGGTCACGGCTCGAGAAGAGACAGAACCAGAGGTCTGAATAAGGGGCCGTGTAGCTCCAGCGACGCGGCCATGGCTAAGCAGCTGCGGTCTAGGAAGTTATTGCTTCGCAACGTTCGACCTGCCTCATTCCTGTGGGACCACCGTTAGCGTGGGACAAACGTTGCTACACCGGAGACAGGGGCATGATGCGGACACTGACCAAACTGACAGCTGGCGCTGGCTGGCTGCACCAATGGACCGAGCACCGGGCCGGCTGTTTCCGCAGGTTCGACTCAGGCCGGTGCCAGCGATTCCAAGAACGTGCCGGTCCAATCATCAAACAAGCAGTTGCTCGCGGAAGAAGGCGAGTACAAATTCTATTCTTTGGTGCCCGTCAACCCCGAGGACGGCCGCCTGTGCGTAATCATCGCCTCTACGTCTGAAATAGGTACAGAAGCCAGGGGATGCAGCGCCCCCACCCCTTACGTAGCCACAGAACTTGATGGACCTGACGATCTTCTGGAGGCAAAGCTCGCACACAACGGCTACAACGCAAGCAAGGACCTAATCGAAGGCTGGCGCTACTTGCACAAGAACCTGCTGGTGCGGGGACTGTAGTAATCCCACTCAGCGGGGGTCGCATAGCGCCAGCGCAGCGGCGCCACGGTTGGGTGGTTTCATCGCCATGGGGTTCAGAAGTTATTGCTTCGCAACGTCGCAGTCCTCCAATGCGTTCAGTCCCAAGGTTAGCGTGAGACAAACGTCATTACAGATGGCAAGACAAGGACATCATGCGCACTTTGGCCAAACTCACAGCTGGTGTTGTCGTACTCCTGGCATTTGGCTGGCTGCAGCAGTGAGCCGAAGTATGGGGTATCTGCTCTGAAAGCTCCGGCAGGTTCGGCTGATGCCTTCCCCGGTGACGCCGAAGCCCTGGGCATAGCACGAGACACCACGCAGAGCGACTACGCGCTCTATGCAGCACGGTCAGATAAGCCGGCCGATTCCCCAGTGCGTTCAAAGAAACTGCCGGCCGACGGGGTGTGTTTGGTTGTTGTCCATTAACTGGAGGGAGAGCAGAGGTCCTCCAGTTGCAGCGGCAACGTCGCCCTAAGCCCTGTCGAAGCGGGAAGCATGGGTGTAAAGGCTAAGCTGACCACCGATGGTTATGACGCGAGTGAAGATCTAGCCGACGGATGGCGCCAGCCTCCCAAGAACCTGCTGGTACGTCCCTAATCCGCGGACTCCCTAGAAGTCCGCGGAGCACCAGCGGAGCGGCACAAGGACCAGCCGCTATACTCTGCCTCAAGTCTCCAAATGAGGACAGCTGGAAGGTAACGGGTACTCATGAAGCCCTGGGTTCATCCGCAGGTGAGGCGAAGCAGAATCTATTGGTCCATTCAGATAGTTGTGGGTACGGCCGCAATGATCCTAATACCCGTTCTCTTGCTGCCGAATCCAACTCAAGACCATGTCCTAATATCTGTAGCGGCAATCGTTCTATGCCCATCGGGGTCGCCATGGGCATAAGGGAGATCAGGAGATTGCCGTATGTGTACCGGTACGAAGACTCCAATTAGGAACAGTAGTACTCCTTTCGGCGATGCATGCCGATTGAGCAAGGCACCGGCATTGAACTTCCCGACCGACAAACGCGTCTTTATGGATGACGGCGGGGTACGCCGGGGCCGAGGCGCCTTCACATACTGCCCTCTTCACGGGCAGCAGCCCACTCTCCACGGAACATCCCGCCGTCACTAGTCAGGTTTCGGCAAGCTCCGTTTGGGAAGGTCGGCCCATGAGTCTTGATGCCAGTCCAAGCAGACGCTCGCTGCTCGGCGTTTCCGCGGCGGCCTGCTCTGCCTGTGTCCTGGCTGCCTGCGCCCCATCGACAGGCGGCAGCGGTCAATCCGCTACAGGGGACAGCGGCCAATCCGGAGGGCAGGCGCCGGTTGCTTCCGGCGGCACACCCGTGCAGGTCCTGAAGCTAGCGGATGTTGCTGTCGGCGACAGCGCCAGTGGCGAGGCCAACGGAAACAAAGTGCTGGTCTACCGCCTGGATGAGAAAACGGTGGAGGCATTCAGCGCCACCTGCACGCATCAAGGCTGCACGGTGGCGCCGGCCGCTGCCGAATTCCATTGCCCCTGCCATGGCTCTGTGTACAGTGCTCAGGACGGCTCGGTGATGGACGGGCCAGCAACGAGACCGCTGCAACGCTTTGCCGCCGCCATCGACGGCAACTGGATCACCGTCACCGTGTGAATGCTGTGCTGTTCCAGCGGCTCCTGCGGTTCGGTTAGAAAGATCCAAGGAACATCCGGAACAATAACGGACATGACTTCTTCCCTGCCGTCGCGCCGAGCCATACTGACCGTCACTACCGCCGCTGGTTCCGTGGGCGCGCTGACGGCTTGCTCCCCTTTTCAGGACTTCACCGGCGCGCAAGGCGCTCCCGCTGCGCCTGTCGCCACCGATGGCACACCGACCCGCGTCGGCAAGCTCAGCGACGTACCGGTTGGCGGAAGCGCCAGCGGTGAAGCTAATGGGCAGAAGATCCTCGTCTACCGTCCCGATGAGACGACGGTGCTTGCGTACAGCGCGGCGTGCACCCACCAAGGCTGCGCCGTGAACGCCACGGACAGCGAATTCGTCTGTCCGTGCCACAACTCCACCTTCGCGCTCGACGACGGCACGGTTACCGGCGGTCCTGCACCAGCGCCGCTCCCCCGGTACTCGGCCGCCATCGACGGCGACTGGATCACCGTCACCGTCTGAATCCGTCAGTGCCCCTTGAACGCCTCGGCCAGCCACCAGGAGCCGCCGTCGGAGGCGATCTTGGCGTCGATGACCAAGGGACGGGCGGACGAGGACGCCAGCCAGCCGGACACACCGGCGAGGTCATCCAGTGTCCGCACGGTAATTCCGTCGGCGCCGAAGCCGCGGGCAATCGCGGCGATGTCCGTGTCGGGGAAGGTGACCGTTGACAGGTCGACGGGGGCACCGCCGTCGTCGTTGTTGCCGAAGTGGTGCACTTCGGCGCTGTAGGCGGCGTCGTTATAGACGATCACCACCAGCGGCAGGCCGAGCCGCACGGCGGTCTCCAGCTCCGCAATGGACATCAGGAAGCCGCCGTCGCCGGTGCCGAGGACGGGCAGCCTGTCCGGCCGGGCCAGCGCGGCGCCAATCGAGGTGGCCAGGCCTAGGCCGATGGACTGGAACGCCTGGGTGAAGCAGAAGCCGAACTCGTCGGGCACGTCCAGGTACTGGCTGGGATAGCCCATGAAGTTGCCGGAATCGATGGAAACGATGCGGTCGGCCGGCAGCAGTTGGTCCAGCCGGGCGGTCAGCAGCCGCGGGTCGATCCGGTCCTCGGTCGACAGGTCCGCGACGGGAACATCCTGCCAGCGGACGCCGGCGCGGATGCGCTCCCGGACCGGCCCGGTCCGGTACTTGGCGGCAGCGGGGCCCCGTCCGCGAAGGATGCCCAGCACGGCATCGGCCGTCTGCCCGCTGTCCCCCAGGACGCCGAGATCCACCGGCCGGTTGGCACCGAGCGCGGAGTCCTCCACGTCCACCTGAGCCACCCTGGCGCCGGGACCGATCAAGGCGCCCTGGCGCATGGTCCACATGTTCAGCGTGCAGCCGAAACCAACAATCAGGTCGGCGTCCGAAATCAGCTCCGCGGCCACCGGGGAGGAGAAGCCGCCGGAGATGCCCAGCGAGAACGCCTCGCAGTTGAACAATCCCTTGGCCACGGCAGACGTCGCCAGCAGCGCGCCGGCATGGGCCGCCAGTGCCCGCAGCTGGTCGCCAGCCTCGCGCGCACCGCGACCAGCCACGAAGACCGGCCGTTCCGCGGCGGCGACCAGGTCGGCGAGGGCTTCGGCGGCGGCAGGCGCCGGCCGAACCGGTTGCAGGGCGGGGACGGTGCCGGCCGGGACGGCCTCCGCGGCTGCAGGTGCCGGCTGGGCCTGCACGTCCAGCGGCAGGTTCAGCACCACGGTGCGGCGTTCATTCACGGCCGTGCGGTAGGCCCGGACAGTGTCCGCGACGGCGCTGGCCGCTGAGTGTACCCGCTCGGATACCGCGCCCACGCTGCGGGCAAAGCCCGGCTGGTCCATGGCGAAGTTGGAGCGGACCGCTGAACCGGCGGTTTCGGCGGCCAACACCAGCATCGGGGTGCGGGACTTAGCCGCCTCGCCGATGCCGGTGGCGGCGTTGGTCAACCCGCAGCCTTGGTGCACGGAAACGATGCCGAGCCTGCCGGACATTCTGGAGTACGCGTCCGCCATGGAGGCGGCCCCGCCTTCATGCCGGCTGGCGGTGAACGGCACGCCGGCGGCCTTGAGCGCATTAGTGACCGCGAAATTGCCGCTCCCCACCACGCCGAAGGCGTGTCCGGCGCCGATCCCGGCCAAGGTCTGGCCGATTAGCTCGGCGATAGTGGGGGGCGCGTGCATGCGGGCACTCTCTTTCGGGATACGTGAAGCTGAAGGCGGAACGTGGGTTGGGCGAAAGGCGGAACTGCCTGCCCTTAACGCTCGACCATGGCGAAGATGCGGGCGGGACTGCCCGTGCCGCCGACGATCGGCAGCGGCGCCACCACGATCACGGCGCCGGTGGTGGGCAGCTGCGCCAGGTTCTGCAACGAGGTGATGCCGTACTTGTTGTTGCCCATCAGGTAGTGGTGCATTGGGAAGATCGGATCCAGCGCACCGGCATTGCCGGCATCGATGCCGACCGTCTCCACGCCAACACCGGAAATCTTCGTCTCCTCGGCCAGCCACCGCGCGCACTCAACGGTGAACCCCGGGGTGTGGGAACCGGCGTCGTCCGTGTTGAGGAACTGCTCCTGGTCCTGGGCATAGGCATCCCAGCCGGTGCGGAAGAGTACCCACGCGTTATCCGGGATGGCGCCGTGCTGCTCTTCCCACGCCTGGACGTGGTGGACGTCCAGCAGGAAGTCCGGGTCCGCGGCGGCTTCGGCGGAGAAATCAAGCACGACGGCGGGGCCCACCAGCCGTGGCAACGGCAACTGGGCCACGTCGTCGCCCTCGCGGCCGGTGGCCCAGTGGATGGGCGCATCGATGTGCGTGCCGATGTGCTCGCCGGTGTGAATGTTCTGGTGCTTCCACATGGGGCCGCGGTCGTCATACGCCGCGATCTCCTCGAGGCTGAAGTCAATCAGGTTGGCGAACGGGTCCGGCAGCCGCAGCGTGGGCGTCTGGGCGGAGAGCTTGTTGGTCAGGTCGATCAGCTCGATACGTCCGGTGGACAGGGAAGCGAGCAGGTCGGTCAGTTGGCTCATGGACTTCACTTTCGTCACGGCAGACACCCTTGGACGACGCACGCGCTGCTGAGTGCGTTGAACGGTCGGTCATGCAACGGTAGGTCGGCGCCCGCGACTTTGCGGCCGCCGTTGGACCCATCTTGCCCTGCCCGGGCGGCCGGTGCTTGTGTTACGCCCGTCATGCTGCGGGTGGCGTAACACAAGGAGGCATCAGTAAGTTTGGTGCCGACCCGCTCCAGCCGCTCCTGCCGCTCCAGCGGCAGCGGCTGTTAGAACAGGGCGGCCTTGGGCACGGTGGGGAAAATCCCGTCCAGCTCGGCGAGGTCTTCGTCCGTGGGCTGCCAGCCTGCCGATTCGGCGTTCTGCCGGATCTGCTCCGGTTTGGTGGCACCGGCGATGACCGACGCCACGGAGGGACGGGAGGCCAGCCAAGAGAACGCCACCTCGATCTCCTGCAGCCCGCGGTCGGCGGCAAAGCGTGAGAACGCGCCCAGCTGCTCCCAGTCGGCATCCTTGAGCAGGTTGGTGCGCGAGTGCGTCAGCCGGCTGCCCTCCGGCGCCTTCCCGTCCTTGTACTTGCCCGTCAGCAGACCGTTGGCCAGCGGGAAGTACGGCAGCACGCCCAGTCCGTACGCTTCGGCAGCGGGCGTGACTTCGAGTTCCGCCCGGCGGTCCAGCAGGTTGTAATGGTTCTGGCTGGAGACAAACGGCGTGTAGCCACCCATCCGGGCCGTGAACTCGGCCTCGGCGATCTGCCAGCCGGCGCGGTTGGAATGGCCGATGTAGCGCACCTTGCCGGCGCGGACCAGGTCATCCAAGGCGGACAAGGTCTCCTCGATCGGCGTCAGCGGGTCCGGCGTATGGAACTGGTAGAGGTCGATCCAGTCCGTGCCCAGCCGGCGCAGGGACGCTTCGGCGGCCTTGACGATGTAGCGCCGAGAGCCGCGTGCGCCGAAGTCCTCGCCGTTGGCACCGCGCATGTCCATTCCGAACTTGGTGGCCACCACCACGTCGTCGCGGCGGGCGCCTAGCGCCTTGCCCAAGAATTCCTCGCTCAGACCGGGGGTCTTCCCATAGGTGTCGGCGACATCGAAAAGGGTCACACCGGCGTCGAGCGCGGCGTTGACCACGGCGTCCGTGCCCTCTTGGGTCTCGGTGGGAGTGTTCGAGCGGCCCAGGTTGTTGCAGCCGAGCCCCACGGCGGAGACGGTCAGTCCGGACTTGCCAAGACGGCGGTATTCCATCGATACATCCTTCTCCCTTGAGGTTTATGGCCCGCCTCAAATCCTACCCGGGGAGCGCGTGCCAGTGATTTCCGGCACGTCACGCAGGCGCCGTCGGCGTTGCCGCTTCTGCCTTTAGGTACCGCTGCACATATGATCGAAACCATGGCCAAAGTTCTGACTTCCCTTCCCGTCGGCGAACGCGTCGGCATCGCCTTCTCTGGTGGACTTGATACGTCCGTTGCGGTTGCGTGGATGCGCGACGGCGGAGCCGTGCCCTGCACCTACACGGCCGACCTCGGCCAGTACGACGAGCCCGACATTGACGCGGTGCCCGGCCGCGCCGCCGAGTACGGTGCCGATATCTCCCGCTTGGTGGATTGCAAGCCGGCGTTGGTTGAGGAAGGCTTGGCCGCGTTGGCCTGCGGCGCCTTCCACATCCGCAGCGGCGGACGCTCCTACTTCAACACCACCCCGCTGGGCCGTGCCGTGACCGGCACGCTGCTGGTGCGCGCGATGCGTGAAGACGGCGTGGATATCTGGGGCGACGGCTCCACCTACAAGGGCAACGACATCGAGCGCTTCTACCGCTACGGCCTGCTGGCCCACCCGCGGCTGCGCATCTACAAGCCGTGGTTGGACCCGCACTTCGTCTCCGAACTGGGCGGCCGCCAGGAGATGTCCGAGTGGCTGACCGCGCACAACTTCCCGTACCGCGACTCCGCCGAAAAGGCGTACAGCACCGACGCCAACATCTGGGGCGCCACGCACGAGGCCAAGACCTTGGAGCATTTGGGCACCAGCCTGGAAGCAGTCGAGCCAATCATGGGCGTGGCATTCTGGCGCGAAGACGTCGAGATCGCCACTGAAGACGTTTCCATTCGCTTCGAGGCTGGCCGCCCGGTGGCCATCAACGGCACCGAGTTCGCCGACGCCGTCGCCCTGGTCAACGAGGCCAACCTCATCGGCGGCCGGCACGGCCTGGGCATGTCCGACCAGATCGAGAACCGGATCATCGAGGCCAAGTCTCGCGGCATCTACGAAGCGCCGGGCATGGCGCTGCTGCACATCGCCTACGAGCGGCTGCTCAATGCCATCCACAACGAAGACACCGTGGCGAACTATCACGCGGAAGGCCGCCGCCTGGGCCGCCTGATGTACGAGGGCCGCTGGCTGGACCCGCAGGCGCTGATGCTGCGCGAATCACTGCAGAAGTGGGTGGGCTCCGCGGTCACCGGCGAGGTCACCCTGCGCCTGCGCCGCGGCGAGGACTACACCATTCTGGACACCACCGGGCCTTCGCTCAGCTACCACCCGGACAAGCTGTCCATGGAGCGCGTCGGCGACGCCGCCTTCGGCCCGCTGGACCGCATCGGCCAGCTGACCATGCGCAACTTGGACATCGCCGATTCCCGTTCCCGGCTGGAGCAGTACGCCGCGCTGGGGCTGGTGGGCGGACCGACCGCCGAACTGGTCGGCGCGCTGGAGGCCGGTGGGGCCAGCGAGATCGCGGACACCGCCGCGCTGGACGCGGCCGGCCGTGCAGCCGACGAGGCGCTGGACCGCGCAGCGTTCGACGCCGGAACCGACTAACCCAGCTGGTCCTGACTGTAGGACCGCAGCCGAGGCCCGGTGCCCCTCTTCGTGGGGTGCCGGGCCTTTGGCTTACCTACCTCAGCGGGGGTCGATGCGCAGGGTGGCGGCACGGACCCGGTCAGTGAGCATGGGCGGCAGATATGGGCTGTCCGCCTACTTAGCCCGGTAGGCGTCATCGATCCGATCGTTCAGCGCTTGGTCCTCATCGGTGGGGATGAACGCGACGTCACGTCGGATGCCGCCGGCCATGATGCGGCCGGCGCGCAGCGACGCGGCCGAGCCGTACCAGCGGGATGAGGTGCCGTTGTAGGCGCGGACGTACACAGAGCCATCGACGACGACTGACCAGATCCAGGTCGGGGTGCCGTACGTGGTTCCGTCCGCGCGGAACGGGGAGATGAAATTCGTCGGTGGAGCCGATACTCCGCAGCTCCTCGGGAGTCCAATTGGTCATACCACCAGTTAACGTGCATCTTCTTCAGTGTGGGAGTCCCTGCCCATAGGTGTACTTGCAGGGACTCTCGGCCCCTCCATTGCCGCCGACAATCTCGGCTCGCGCAGCCCCCTGATCGCAGCCGCCGTGTTCGCCTCCTACATGACCCCGAGTTTCCTTGGCGGCTTCGTCGCCGGACGCTTTACACCAGCCACAGCAACGCAGCCGGCCGCTAGGACTGGGCGCCTTGGCCCGCCCGTGTGAAAGAGTGATTGGATGGCCTTCACCAGGACTGAACTGCTCACGTTCCAGGACGCACTCGTCCCCGATCTCCTAGGCCCCGGGCTGCGCCTGCTGTTCGTGGGCATCAACCCCGGCCTGTGGTCGGCCGCCACCGGCTCGCACTTCGCCCGGCCCGGCAACCGGTTCTATCCTGCCCTCGCCGCCGCCGGCATCACCGACCACCTGATCCGCGCCGGCGACGGGATGACGGAGGAGGACCGCGAGCATCTGATCGCCCGCGGCGTGGGCATCACCAATATTGTCCCGCGGGCCACGGCTAGGGCGGACGAATTGGGGCCCGACGAACTGCGGGCGGGTGCACTGCGGCTCGAGGAGTTGATCGAAGCGCTCGGCCCGCGGGTGGTGGCGGTGGCAGGGATCAGTGCCTACCGGGTGGGCTTTGGGCGGCCGAAGGCCCAGCTGGGCCGCCAGCCGGAAAGCATTGGCGGAGCCGAGCTCTGGGCGGTGCCGAACCCCAGTGGCCTCAATGCCCACCATAACGTCGCCAGTCTGGCCGCGGCCTACCGCCAGGTGGCGCTGGCCGCCGGCATTGTTCCGGCAGATCCGAAATAGCGCCGCCCGGCAAGTTGGCCAGTGCCCGCGTCAGCCCGGCTAGGCGCCAGCAGCCCGCGTCAGTCCAGGCTGAAGGCTGTCTTGGCCGGCAGCGGATGCTTTTGCTTCACGGCCGCCAGGTTGTCGTGGGGCGCGACGCCGATGCAGAGCTTGGTGTAGTCCAGCTTGGCTTCACGGAGGCAGACTTTGAGGCCCGCCACGGCCTTGGCCGCGTCGGGGGCCATGACATAGATGTTGAGCTTGTGCGGGACGAACTCGGTCTTTTCCACGGTGCCGAGCCCGCGCCAAGCGAAGTACTCCGTGATGGTGCGCTTGGCCTTGTCCTCCAGGTAGCGATCGCGGTCGCCGCCGGCTGCGGTCTTCAGAGCGTACTGAGCCACCACCCAAGACTGCTCCCCCGGCGCAAGCTCTGCGTAACCGTCCTCGGCACATTGGGCGGCAAAGGCGTCCATCAGTGATTCGGCGGCCTCCGCCGTGACGTTCTTGGTGTCCTGTGCGGTGCTCTGGTGCCCGACCGTCCCGTGGTTGACCACGAACTGGCCGTAGTCTTCGTCGAACCAGGCCTCCCGGAAGACCAGCCCGCCGTCGTCGTTCTTCTTGTAGACCCGAAGGAAACTCATGTCCGTCCTTTGTTAAACCACGTCAGGGCCGTTCCGTCGAACGGCGCGGCTTGTGCCAATACTTGCTCGTAGAGCGCGCGGCAGCTGGCCTGCATCCGTGCGGCCAGCGCTTCCGGATAGTCCATCGTCACGCGGTGTTCGGCGAATTCGTCCTCGTCGTCGATGTACACGCGGCCGCCGGCGGTCCGGATCACGTCAAGGTCCATGTCCGTGAGCTGGACTTCCCAGCCGGCCGGAAGGAGCGGATCCACCCGGATGCCGGTGGCCAGGTCAATGTAGATGCGGAAGTCGCCGGGGTAGGTCTCGTCGTAGAACGTTGCCACGTAGTCGCCCTCGCGGGGCAGGAACTGCACGGCGTCGGAGGCGGCGAAAAAGGCGACTCCGGGCCGGGCCACCAGGGAGCCGGCGGGCTGGAAGATCCAGTCGCCGAAATTGTCCGCCCCCAGGTAGGTGCCGGGCACCAGCCAGTGGGCACCGCCGTCGTACTTCCAGTTGCGAAACACCACCATCTCGCCAGGCTGAGCCTGGGCCGGGATGCGCCCGGTCACTGGATCTTGGGAATCTGGCCGGTCGGCAATTCCTGACCGGGCAGCGGGCGGGCGAACGGCACCTTGGTACCCAGCACCTGCGCGACGGTGTCCTGGGCAACCTGCTGCGCGGTCAGGCCGACGCGTTCCAGCACCTCGGCGCGGGTGCCGTGGGCCAGGAACTCGACCGGCAGCCCCACTTCGTTCAGCGCCGTGTCCACGCCGGCCGCCCGCATTTCCTGGCGGATCCGGGAACCTACCCCGCCGGCGCGCACGCCGTCTTCAATCACGACGACGATCCGGTGCCGGGCGGCAAGTCCAATCAGAGACGGCGCTACCGGCAGCACCCAGCGGGGGTCCACCACGGTGGAGCTGATGCCCTGAGCGCCCAGGCGATTGGAGACATCCAGCGCCAGTTCGCTCATGGCGCCCACGCTAACGATCAGCACGTCGTTGTCCATCGGCAGGCTGCCGTCGGATGGCCGGCGGGCGAGGACGTCCACGCCGTCCTTGAGCCGCTCGATGGCCTCCACGTCCGGGCCCACGGATCCCTTGGAGAACCGGACCACCGTGGGCGCGTCGCTGACGGCCACCGCCTCGCGCAGTTCTTCCTTCAGCCGGGCAGCGTCCCGCGGCGCGGCCAGATGCAGGCCGGGCACAATCTGCAGCAGCGCCATGTCCCACATGCCGTGGTGGCTGGGCCCGTCCGGCCCGGTGACCCCGGCACGGTCCAGCACCACGGTGACGCCGGCCTTGTGCAGCGCCACGTCCATCAGCAGCTGGTCGAAGGCGCGGTTCAGGAAGGTGGCGTAGAGGGCCACCACCGGATGCAGCCCGCCGTAGGCCATTCCGGCGGCGCTGGTCAGCGCATGCTGCTCCGCAATCCCGACGTCGAAGACGCGCTCCGGATGCTTGGACGCGAACTTCTGCAGGCCCACCGGAATCAGCATGGCTCCGGTGATGCCGACGATGTCCCGGCGTTCGTCGGCAATGTCGGCGATCTCGTCCGCGAAGACGGAGGTCCACGACTTCCGGCCGCCGAATTCAACCGGCTCGCCGGTCTCCGGATCGATCACGCCCACGGCGTGGAACTGGTCCGCCTCGTGGGCGCGGGCTGGCGCATAGCCGCGGCCCTTCTCGGTCATCGCGTGGACAATCACCGGACCGCTGTAGTTCTTGGCCTGTGACAGTGCCGCCTCGACGGCCTCCAGGTCGTGCCCGTCGATGGGGCCGATGTACTTCATGCCGAGGTCTTCGAACAGGCCCTGCGGCGCCCACCAGTCCTTGATGCCCTTCTTGGTGGCGTGCAGGCTCTTGTACGCGAACTGGCCCACCGGCCCGCCCGACTGCAGCTTCTGTTTCCACCAGTTGAGCGTGCCTTCGTAGGCGCGGTGGGTGCGGACCCTGTCGATGGTGGTCCGGCGCAGGGCGGCCAGCTGGTCGGCCAGTCCCCCGATGGTCGGCGCGTAGGAGCGGCCGTTGTCATTGACCACGATCACCACGCGCCGGTCCCGGTCCGCGGCGATGTTGTTCACGGCTTCCCAGGCCATGCCGCCGGTCAGGGCGCCGTCGCCCACCACGGCGACGACGTAGCGGTCACCTTCGCCGGTCAGCTGGCGGGCACGGGAAATTCCGTCTGCCCAAGACAACGACGACGACGCGTGCGAGCTTTCCACGATGTCATGGGCTGACTCAGCGCGGTCCGGGTAGCCTGCGAGGCCGTCCTGCTGCCGCAGCGTCCCAAAGTCCTGCCGTCCGGTGACCAACTTGTGCACGTAGGACTGGTGGCCGGTGTCAAAAACGATGCTGTCGTGCGGGGAGTTAAACACCCGGTGGATGCCCAGGGTCAGCTCGACCACACCAAGGTTCGGGCCCAGATGCCCGCCGGTCTGTGCGACGTTGGTGATCAGGAACTGGCGGATCTCCTGGGCCAGGTCCTGCAACTGGACCAAGTCGATCCGGCGGAGGTCGCGCGGCTCGCGGATGGTCTCGAGCAATCCCACAGAGCAGGTCCTTTCCTTCACAAAGCGTCGGTTTATCTTACCGCCATCCATCCGTCACCTCGCGTTCCGCCGGTGCGAGGGTGCACACACGGATGCCGGGCTGCGCCACGGTTGGATTGCCCGCTGGTCTGCAGATCTGCCACGGCGCCGGCGTCGAGGGGCCTTTCCGTGCATGCCAAAGGGCGGGCACCCGGTTGCCCGGACGCCCGCCCCTGTGACGCGCTATGCAGTGATTAGCTGGCCGAAATCTGGCGCAGCACGTACTGCAGAATGCCGCCATTGCGGTAGTAGTCGGCTTCGCCTGGCGTGTCGATGCGCACCACGGCGTCGAAGCTCTTGGTGGAGCCGTCCTCCGCGGTGGCAGTGACCTTCAGCGTCTTCGGCGTGGTGCCCTCGTTCAGGGCGGTAACACCCGAGATGGAGAAGGTCTCCGTTCCGGTGAGGCCCAGCGATGCGGCGGACTCGCCCGCCGGGAACTGCAGCGGGAGTACGCCCATGCCAATCAGGTTCGAGCGGTGGATGCGCTCGAAGCTTTCGGCGATGACCGCCTTGACACCCAGCAGCGCGGTGCCCTTGGCAGCCCAGTCGCGGGACGAACCGGAGCCGTATTCCTTGCCTGCCAGCACCACCAGCGGAGTGCCGGCGGCCTGGTAGTTCATCGCCGCGTCGTAGATGTACGCCTGCGGACCACCGGTCTGGCTGAAGTCGCGGGTGAAGCCGCCCTCCACGTTGTCCAGCAGCTGGTTGCGCAGCCGGATGTTGGCGAAGGTGCCGCGGATCATCACTTCGTGGTTGCCACGGCGGGAACCGTAGGAGTTGAAGTCCTTGCGCTCCACGCCGTTCTCCAGCAGGTAGCGACCTGCCGGGCTGTCCGACTTGAAGGAACCTGCCGGGGAGATGTGGTCGGTGGTGACCGAGTCGCCCAGCTTGGCCAGCACGCGGGCACCGCTGATGTCCTGGACCGGCTCCGGCTGCGCGCTCATGCCTTCGAAGTACGGTGGCTTCCGCACGTAGGTGGAGTTCGGGTCCCAGGCGAAGGTGTCGCCCTCGGGGGTCTGCAGCGCCTTCCAGCGGTCGTCGCCCTCGAACACACCTTCGTAGCCCTTGGTGAACATTTCCTTGTTGATCGAGGAGTCGATCACCTGCTGGACCTCGACCGGGTTCGGCCAGATGTCCTTCAGGAACACGTCGTTGCCCTCCGGGTCCTGGCCCAGCGGCTGCTTCTCGAAGTCGAAGTCCATGGTGCCGGCCAGTGCGTAAGCGACGACCAGCGGCGGGGACGCCAAATAGTTCATCTTGACGTCCGGGTTGATCCGGCCTTCGAAGTTGCGGTTGCCGGACAGCACCGAGGTGATGGAGAGGTCATTGTCCTGAATGGCCTGCGAGATTTCGGGCTCCAGCGGGCCGGAGTTGCCGATGCAGGTGGCGCAGCCGTAGCCGACCACGAAGAAGCCGAGCTTCTCCAAGTACGGGATCAGGCCGGACTGTTCGTAGTAGTCGGTGACGACCTTGGACCCGGGGGCAATGGAGGTCTTGACCCACGGCTTGGACGCCAGGCCCTTTTCCACCGCGTTGCGCGCCAGCACGGCCGCAGCCAGCATCACCGAGGGGTTGGAGGTGTTCGTGCAGGAAGTGATCGATGCGATCGAGACCGCACCGTGGTCCAGCTCGAACTCACGTCCGTCTTCCATGGTGACGTGCACTCGCTTGGAGGGGCGGCCGTCGCTGGGCAGTGCAACGTGACGTCCCTGGGCAGCCGAACCGCCGGAGGGACGGTCGCCAGCCTGCCCGGCGGCGGCCAGGGCAGCAGCGTGGCGGACCGTGGACGTCATGGCCGGGACGTCCGACGCCGGGAAGGACTCCTCGAGCGCCTCGTCCAGGGCGTCTTCGTTGTCCGAAACCACGTAGTTCTGCAGGTCCTTGCGGAACTGGTGCTTGGCCGTGGTCAGTTCGATCCGGTCCTGCGGGCGCTTCGGTCCGGCGATGGACGGCACCACGGTGGACAGGTCCAGCTCGAGGTACTCGGAGAACTTCAGTTCGTGGGACGGGTCGTGCCAGAGGCCCTGCTCCTTGGTGTAGGCCTCGACCAGGGCGACGTTTTCCTCCGAGCGGCCGGTCAGGCGCAGGTAATCGAGGGTCACGTCGTCGATCGGGAACATGGCGGCGGTGGAGCCGAATTCCGGGCTCATGTTGCCGATGGTGGCACGGTTGGCCAGCGGCACCGCTGCCACACCTTCACCGTAGAATTCGACGAACTTGCCCACCACGCCGTGCTTGCGCAGCATTTCGGTGATGGTCAGCACCACGTCCGTGGCGGTGGCGCCGGCCGGAATGGAGCCGGTCAGCTTGAAGCCGACGACGCGCGGGATCAGCATGGAGACCGGCTGGCCCAGCATGGCTGCCTCGGCCTCGATGCCGCCGACGCCCCAGCCGAGCACGCCCAGGCCGTTGACCATGGTGGTGTGCGAGTCGGTGCCCACCAGGGTGTCCGGGTAGGCGCGGAGCTTGCCGTCGACCTCGCGGGTCATGATGGTGCGGGCCAGGTACTCGATGTTGACCTGGTGCACGATGCCGGTTCCCGGCGGGACAACCTTGAAGTCCTCAAACGCGGTCTGGCCCCAGCGCAGGAACTGGTAGCGCTCACCGTTGCGCTGGTATTCGATCTCCATGTTGCGTTCCAGCGCGCCGGCGTTGCCGAACACATCGATCTGGACCGAGTGGTCGATGACCAGCTCGGCGGGAGCCAGCGGGTTCACGCGCTTCGGATCTCCGCCGAGGTCCTTGACGGCCTCGCGCATGGTAGCCAGGTCCACGACGCAGGGAACACCGGTGAAGTCCTGCATGATCACGCGGGCGGGGGTGAACTGGATTTCGGTGTCTGGCTCCGCGTCGGGATTCCAACCGGCCAAGGCGCGGACGTGGTCCGCGGTGATGTTCGCACCATCTTCGGTGCGGAGCAGGTTCTCCAGCAGGACCTTGAGGCTGAACGGAAGGCTCTCGGCACCTTCTACTGAACTCAGCCGGAAAATTTCGTATTCGGCACCGGCGACGTTCAAGACGCCTTTGGAACCGAAGCTGTCCACATTACTCATAACAGGACTCCTCTCGCCACACTTTATCTTTGTCCGGGCGGCAACCACCCGCTAGTTAGGCGTCCCTAAGTGTGAAGGGACCGCTGCGGGTCGGCCTCTGGGCCGTTTGCACGCCGAAGCCCGCAGAATCGACAGGACAGAGACAGGATGCTTCGCCCGGAACCGCTGCCTCCATCCTAGCCGCTGGCGGGTTGGCAGCCAGCGGAACGCCACCTGAGGCCTGGATCACACTCGGAATCGTCGGTCCGCCCCAATGCACAGCTCTGCCGGGGTCAGTTGTCGCCCGGGGTCAGCACAGCGAACGACTCCATGTGGTGCGTGTGCGGGTACAGGTCGAAGACGCGCAGCGAATCGAGGTTCCAGCCCAATTGCAGGAAGTAGCCCAGGTCGCGGGCGAAAGAGGCCGGATCACAGGCAACGTAGCCGACCACGCGGGGCTTCCGGGAGGCCACTGCCTGCACCACCGCCTTGCCGGCGCCGGCGCGCGGCGGATCGAGCACGACGGCGTCCAGCACCTGGGCCTGCGAGTGCAGCACCCGCTCCACTTTGCCTTGGACGATCTCGATCTGGCCGAAGCCGTGCAGGTTCTTCCGCGCGTCCTTGCTGGCCGCTGGCGACCCCTCCACGGAGAGCACGTTGCCCGTGACGCCGACGGCATCGGCCAGCGGCGCGGTGAACAGTCCGGCCCCCGCGTACAGGTCGGCCACCCGCTCCCCCGCCCGCGGCGCCACGCCGTCCATCACGGCTGAGGTCAGGGTGGCCGGCGCCAGCCGGTGGATCTGCCAGAAGCCGTCGCCGGTCACCCGGTACTGGTGGGCGCCGCTGGTTTCGGCCACCCAGGTCCGTCCCCGCAACCGGGTGAGCCGTCCCGGCTCCGGCTCCCAGGCCGCCACCGATACCCCGGGCTCGATCCGTTCGGCAAGCTTCGCCAGCCGCTTCGGCGTGGTCCCGGCGGCGGGCACCAGCAGCACCAGCGGCGGGCTGCCGTCGGCCGGGGCGGCGACTTCCACCCGCTCCAGCCCGGTCAGGTCCAGGTCCCAGAGCCGCAGGTCGTTGACGGCATCCACGGCCAGCGGCATGTCCTGGACTGGAATCAGCTCGTCGGAGCGGTGCGCATGCATGGCCAGGCGTCCATCCGGCCCCACGCCAAAGGCGGCACGCGTGCGCCAGCCGAGTCCGTCGTCGTACTCCCCCTCCGGAGTTTCCACGGTCACCTCGCGTTCTAGCTTGGCCAGCCGTTGCAGCTGTTCCGCGAAGATCTGGCCTTTCAGCCGGCGCTGGGCGGCCAGCGCAATGTGGCCGAATTCGGCGCCGCCCACCGGCGGCCGTCCGGCTTTCGCGGCGGCCAGCGCATCGGCCGGCGCCCACGGATGCGCCACCCGGTCGGCGGACGACTCCAGCACCTCCACCGTGTCCGCGCGCCAGAAGCCTGCGTCCACTGCGCCGTCGGTCACCCGTGCCAGCACCCGTTCACCCGGCAGCGCGTGCCGGACGAAAATTACGCGGCCCTCATGCCGGGCGACGAAGTGCCCGCCGTGCGCGGGAGCACCGATACTCAGTTCGATCATCTGCGGCGCGGGTTCGGTCATGAAAGCTCCTGGTATCGGCGGGCGGAATCGGAGGATGCCAACTGCCACGGCACGCTGGCCACCATGACCCCCGGCTCGAAGTGCAGGCGGGTCTTGATCCTCAGCGCGGTCTGGTTGTGCACTAGCTGTTCCCACCAGCGTCCCACGACGTACTCCGGGATGTAGACCACCACCAGGTCGCGCGGGGAATCCCGCCGGATGCTTTTGATGTAGTCGATGATCGGCGTGGTGGTCTCGCGGTACGGGGATGCCAGCACGGTGATCGGGACCGGGATGTTGAGTTTCTCCCAGTCGCTCAGGGTTCGCTCGGTCTGCTCGGGGTCCAGATCCACTACCACCGCATCGAGCCGCGACGGCCGCGACGCCCGGGCGAAGGCGAGCGCCCGGAGGACCGGCTTGCGCACATGCGAGACCAGAATCACTGCGTGCACCCGCGACGGCAGGGCGGTAGACGGCTGCTCTGGATCGAGCGCGAGCTCGCGGGCCACCTGGACGTAATGGCGGTTAATACTGTGCATGATCAGCCAGAGCACCACGATGCCCAGCACCGCCAGCCAGGCCCCGAAGATGAACTTGCTGACCAGCACCACCACCAGCACCGTGACGGTCAGGATGAAGCCCACCAGGTTGATCAGCCGCGAGCGCACCATCCGGCGGCGCACCGGCCGGTGCGGCGTGGCCCGAATTTCGCGCGACCAGTGCCGGATCATGCCCAGCTGGCTGCAGGTGAAGGAAACGATGACACCGATCACGTAGAGCGGGATCAGCCGGGTGACGTCCGCGTTGAAGATCAGCACCAGCACCACGGCCGCGGCGGCGAGCGCCAGCACGCCGTTGCTGTAGCTGAGCCGGTCTCCGCGGGTGCGCAGCTGTCGGGGCAGGAAGCCGTCGGTGGCGAGGATCGAGGCCAACTGCGGGAAGGCGTTGAACGCCGAATGGCTGGCCAGCACCAGGATGGCCGCGGTGGCCGCCACCATCAGGTAAAAGAGCAGGGCGCCGCCGCCGAAGACCGTTTCCGCCAATTGGCTCAGCACCGGGGACTGGAAGTAGCCGGCCGGCAGAGCCTCCCCGTTTAGGCGCAGTTGCTCGGCGGGAACCTGGACCACCCGCACCTGCGTTGCGCGGGCCAGGTACATCACCGCCATGGTGATCACAGTCGCGGAAATGCCCAGCATCAGCAGCGCAAAACCGGCATTCTTGGCCCGCGGTTTCTCGAAGGCGGGCACGTTGCTGGCCGGCGTCTCCACACCCGTCAGCGCGGCGGCACCGGTGGAAAAGGCCCGTAGGACCAGCAGTGCGCCGGCCAAACCCATCAGACCGGCCTCCATGCCGGGTTCCGGAACGACGTCGAACGCGGCGCTGGGTGCCTCACCGAGGCTTCCATTGAGGTCACGGACAAACCCCACCAGGCACATCAGCAGCACGGTGCCCACAAAAACGTAGGTGGCAATCGCCACGGTACGCCTCCCGCGGGCCAACCCGCGCAGATGCAGCAGGGCCAGCACCGCGATCCCGGCCACGGCCACCCCGGGCTGCCAGCCGTTCAGCGCGGGGATGGCGGACACCAAGTAGTGTGCCGCTGAGGACATGGACACGGCCACGGTGAGCACGTAGTCCAGCATCAAGGCGGAGCCCACCGTGATGCCCGCCGGTTTGCCCAAGTTCTTGGTGGCTATCTCGTAGTCGCCGCCCACCGGGTACGCGTGGATGCTCTGGCGGTAGGAGGCCACCAGCACCAGCAGCACCACCATGACGGCCAGTCCTACCCAGGGCGCGATCGTGATGGCGGCCACTCCGGCCAAGGCCAGTGTGAGCAGGATTTCGTCCGGGGCATAGGCCACCGAGGAGAGCGCGTTCGCGGAGAAGACCGGCACCGCGAACCGGCGCGGCAGCGCGTCCTGCTTCAGCCGCTCGGTGCGGAATGGCTTGCCCACCAACACCCGCTTGAGGGCGTCGAAAAATGTCAACACGCTTCGCTCGATGCGACAGGCAACAACATGAGCCAATTCTTCACGGCTCTGAGTCTATGCCAGCGAGGGGACGCCAGCCGTCGCCGCAGGACAGACCGCTGGTCTGAAGAGGGTGCTGAAACTCCGCCCCTCGATTTCATAGCCACGGCACCTCCGCCGGGGTTAGCATGTGCGTGTCAATGTGCACTGACTCACACCAGCATCCGGGGCCGTTTGACCCTTGACTGCTTGCAAAGGAGTCTTGATGGGCAACGCCGCCGCCGTGATGACCGGCCTGAACAGCATCGAGATTCAGGAGCGCCCGATGCCCGAGCCTGGCCCGGGCCAGGCCGTGATCCGGGTAGAAGCGGTGGGCGTCTGCGGCTCTGACGTCGCTTATTTCCGTTACGGGAAGATCGGCCCGTTCGTGGTTGACGGCCCGTTCATTCTGGGCCACGAGGTCTCCGGCGAGGTCACCGCCGTCGGCGAAGGCGTGGACAATGTCCACGTCGGCGATCGGGTGGCCGTCGAGCCGGGCACCCCGGACCGCAGCTGCGAAGAATGCCGGGCGGGCCGCTACCATCTCTGCCCCAACCTGGAGTTTCTGGCCACCCCGCCCTATGACGGCGCACTGCTGCAGTATCTGGCCATGGACGCCCGCTGCTACTTCCCCCTACCGGATTCGATGAGCTACGAGGACGGCGCGCTGCTCGAGCCGCTGTCCGTGGGGCTGTGGGGTTGCCAGCGGGCGAACCTGCAGGCCGGTGACGATGTGCTGATCACCGGTGCCGGGCCGGTTGGCCTGTTGGCCGCCGAAGCGGCGCGGGCCCTCGGCGCGGGGAGCGTCACGCTCACGGACATTTCCGACTACCGGCTCGGCGTCGCCCGCGACCACGGATTCGCCGTGGAGAAAAGCGATGCACCGACCTCACGGACCTTTGACGTGCTGCTGGAATGTTCGGGCGCCACCGGCGTTCTCGCCTCCGGGCTCGGCCGGTTGCACGAGGCTGGTCGGGCCGCCGTCATCGGCTTGGCGAAAACCGAAGAAGTGCCGCTGCCTCTGTCCACGCTCAATTGGAAAGAGATCACCATCTCGATGGTGAACCGGTACAAGGACACCTGGCCGTTGGGCATCGCCTTGGTTTCCTCTGGCCGGATCAATCTGGAGGGACTGGTGACGCACAGCTTTTCACTGCCGCAGACCGCGGCCGCACTGGAAAACACCTCCACCGAACCCGAATCGCTCAAGGCGATGATCTACCCCCAGCGGCTCTGATCGCGGCTGCCGGAAACGCAACGAACGGCGATGCGGCACACCACCAGTACAGAGGAGTTCCGATGAAGAAGTACACACGGGGAATCCTGGGCCTCACCACTGCCCTGTTTCTGGCAGCCGGCATGACTGCTTGCGGCGGCGGAGGAGGTGGCGGCGGCGGCGGAGCAAGCGGAGGCAGCACCGGCGGCCAGGCCGAGGGGAAGATCGCGTTCCTGATGCCGGACCGGGCCTCGACCCGCTACGAGCAGCAGGACAGCCCGCTGTTCAAGGCCAAGGTCATGGAGTTGTGCAGCGGCTGTGAAGTGCTCTACCAGAACGCCGACGGCGACGCGAACAAGCAGCAGCAGCAGGCCAACGCCATGATCACCCAGGGCGTCAAGGTCCTGGTTTTGGACGCGGTGGACAGCACGGCCGCCGCCTCGCTGGTCAGCACCGCGAAGGGCCAGGGCATCAAGGTGGTCACCTACGACCGGCCGGTCCCGGACACGCCGGCGGACTTCTACGTCTCGTTCGACAACAAGAAGATCGGCAACCTCATCGCCACGGACCTGGTCAAAAAACTCGATTCCGAGGGCAAGGAAACCGGCGGCGTGCTGATGGTCAACGGCTCACCGACCGACCGGGCAGCGCAGCTGATCAAGGAAGGCGCGAAGGAAGCCGTGGATGCCAGCCAGCATAAGGTGCTGGCCTCCTATGACACGCCGGAATGGCAGCCGTCGAAGGCCCAGGACTGGGTGGCCGGCCAGATCACCCAGTTCGGTAAGGACATCACCGGCATCGTCGCCGCCAACGACGGCACGGCCGGCGGCTCAATTGCTGCCCTGAAGGCTGCGGACGTCTCGCCCTTCCCGCCGGTTACCGGCAACGACGCCGAAGTGGCCGCGATCCAGCGGATTATCAGCGGCGACCAGTACAACACCATCTCCAAGCCGATCAAGATCGTTGCAGAAAAGTCGGCAGAGGTGGCTGTCCAGTTGCTGAATGGCGAGACCCCCAAGCCCGACGCGACGCTCTTCAACACCCCGTCCGCGCTGTTCGTGCCGACGGTGGTCACCAAGGACAACGTCAAGGAAGTGATTTTCGACAGCGGCATTTACAAGCCGGAAGAGGTCTGCACGGGCGAATACAAGAAGGGCTGCGACGAACTCGACATCAAGTAGCGCAACGGCCGGCGGTGCCGCGCCCACCGCGGTGCCGCCGTCGTAAGGGAAGGGGAAGACAGTGTCCACTGTGTCAGCGGAACGGCCGGAGGCAGCAGCTCCGGTGCTGTCCATGCGAGGCGTGAGCAAGCACTTCGGTGCCGTCGCCGCCTTGACGGACATCGCCCTGGACGTCCACGCCGGCGAAGTCGTTGCCCTCGTCGGCGATAACGGCGCCGGAAAGTCGACCCTGGTCAAGATCCTTGCGGGCGTGCACCCGCAGGACACCGGCACCGTGAACTTCGATGGCAAGGACGTGACCATCCACACGCCGGTGGATTCCATCCAGCTGGGCATCGCCACGGTGTTCCAGGACCTCGCGCTCTGCGACAACCTCACCGTCGTGGACAACCTCTTTTTGGGCCGGGAGCTGGGGCCATGGCGGCTGAACGAAGTAGAGATGGAGGTCCAGTCCTGGAAGCTGCTACGCCAGCTCTCGGCGAAGATCCCCTCGGTCCGGATTGCCGTCGCTTCCCTCTCCGGTGGCCAGCGGCAGACGGTCGCCATCGCACGGTCGCTGCTCGGCAGCCCCAAGCTCATCATCCTCGACGAACCCACGGCCGCCCTCGGCGTGGCGCAGACGGCCGAGGTGCTGAATCTGGTGGAGCGGGTGCGCGAAAACGGCCTCGCGGTGATCATGGTCAGCCACAACATGCAGGATGTCCAAGCCGTCGCCGACCGCGTTGCGGTGCTGCGGCTGGGGAAGAACAACGGCACGTTCCGGACGAAGGACGTGTCTACCGACGACCTGATCGCGGCCATCACCGGCGCCACCGACAACGTGGTGACCCAGCGTGCCGCGCAAACCGATGCCGCGGCCTCGGCGAGTGCAGAAGGTACGGCAACTGGGGCCGACAGCTCAGGCGGGCTAGGCGGACCAGGCGGGGGCTCGCTGCCGCCCGGTCAGGCGGCGGGAAACGCGGATCAACCGGGATCCGGGGCATCATCGGAAGAAGGGACCGCACCATGACAACGAATGAGGCCAGCCCGGCCGTCCCGATGGCCACCGACCTGCAGGACGAACGGCTGATCCGGACCGAAGGCTTCAAGGGCGCCGTCAAAGTCGGAGTCAACCGGGTCCGCGGCGGCGATCTGGGCGTGCTGCCCATCGTCGTCGGACTGCTGATCATCTGGACCATTTTCCAGGCCCTCAACCCGTTCTTCCTCTCCAGCGCCAACCTGGTCAACCTGTTGCTGGAAAGCGCCGCCGTCGGCGTCATCGCGCTGGGCATCGTCTGCGTCCTGCTGGTCGGCGAGATCGATCTGTCCGTCGGCTCGGTCAGCGGCCTGTCGGCAGCGATCGTCGGCGTCACCTTCATCAAGCTGGACTGGCCGATCTGGCTGGCGGTCCTGACGGCGCTGGCCGCCGGCGCTGTCATCGGTCTGGTCTATTCGCTGGTCTACACCAAGTTCGGCGTGCCGTCCTTCGTGATCACGCTGGCCGGCTTGCTCGGCTTCCTCGGCGTGCAACTGTGGGTGCTCGGCGTCGAGGGCACCATCAATCTGCCGTTCGACTCCTTCCTGGTCTGGTTCGGCCAGCAGGCTTTCGTGCCGGCATGGCTGTCCTACGTGCTGGCGGCGCTCGGCGTGGCAGGATTCTTCCTCAGCCAGCTCACACTCTCCCGCCAGCGGGTCAAGAACGGCCTGTCCGGGCGGCCGATGCGGCTGGTGGTGATCCAGACGGTGGTACTGGCGGTCATCCTGTTCTTCGCGGTGTGGTACCTGAACCAGGCCCGCGGCGTCGGCTGGATGTTCGTCTTCTTCGCCGCACTGGTGCTCGTGATGCACTATGCCTTCACCCGCACCCGGTGGGGCCGCTCGGTGTACGCCGTCGGTGGGAACCGGGAAGCGGCGCGACGGGCCGGCATCAGCGTCAACCGGATCTACGTGACCATCTTCATGTTGTGCTCAACCTTCGCGGCGGTGGGCGGCATGCTGGCGGCCGGCCGACTGGCCGCCTCAGCCCAAAGCAGCGGCACCGGCGACGTGAACCTGAACGCCATTGCCGCCGCGGTGATCGGCGGAACCAGCCTGTTCGGCGGCCGCGGCTCAGCGTTCTCCGCCCTGCTGGGCATCCTGGTCATCCAGTCCATCTCCAGCGGCCTCACACTGCTCAACCTTGAGTCCTCGTTCCGTTACATGATCACCGGCGTGGTGCTGCTGCTGGCCGTGATCCTCGACGCCGTATCGCGCAAGTCCCGCACCTCGCACGGCCGCGCCTAGTGGCCGGCCGTTTGGGCACCATGTTCCTGGGCGTCGATATCGGCACCGGCAGCAGCAAGGCGGTGCTGACGGACGCCGAGGGCGGCGTGCTGGACAGCGCCACGGTCATGCACGACGTCGCCTACCCGCGTCCCGGCTGGGCGGAGTTCGACGCCGAGGGCGGGGCATGGGCGGAGGTGGTCCGGCTCTGCCGGGAGCTTTTCTTAAGGAACGACGCCGGTGCGCTCGCCGGCGTGTGCGTCAGCGCGATGGGTCCCTGCCTGGTCGTCACGGACGAAAACCTGACCCCGCTGCGTCCGGCGATCCTCTACGGAATCGACTCGCGCGCCGTCGTCGAAATCCGCGAACTCACCGAGGAGTTCGGCGCCCAGGCGATCTTTCGGGATGCGGGGAAAGTTCTCTCGTCCCAGGCCGTGGGACCGAAGCTCCGCTGGCTGCGCAACCGGGAACCGGATATCTTTGCCCGCGCCCGGAACTGGCACAGCCTGAACTCCTTCATCCTGGCCAAGCTGACCGGCGAGCTGGTAGTGGACCACCACACCGCCAGCCAGTGCGATCCGCTCTACGACCTCCGCGGCAACCGGTGGCATCCGGAACGGTACGCCGCCGTCGCCGGCCATCTGCCACAGCCCCGGCTGGCGTGGCCGGCCGAGATCAGCGGCCAGGTTCATCGCCAGGCGGCCGAGGCGACCGGGCTGCCGGAAGGCGTGCCGGTCTGCGCGGGCACCGTGGACGCCTGGGCCGAGGCGTTCAGCGCCGGCGTCCGGCAGCCGGGCGACCTCATGCTGATGTACGGCTCCACCATGTTCTTCGTCCAGGTCCTCGGCGAGTTCCGCGCCGAACCCAAGCTCTGGACCACGGCCGGGGTGGACCCGGGATCCCTCACGCTGGCCGCCGGGATGTCCACATCCGGCAGCCTGACCACCTGGCTGCAGCGCCTGTTCGGCGACGTCCCCTTCGAGCAGCTTGTCGCTGAGGCCGCCGCCGCTCCCCCGGGCTCCGACGGCCTGTTGCTGCTGCCCTACTTCGCCGGTGAACGGACGCCCGTCTTCGATCCCGACGCCCGCGGCCTCATCACCGGCCTGTCGCTGCGCCACGGTCGCGGCCACCTCTTCCGTGCGGCGTACGAGGGCATCGGCTTCGGCATCCGGCAGATCCTGGAGTACCTCGAGAACTCCGGCGAACCGATCCGGCGCGTTGCTGCCGTCGGCGGCGGCACCAAGGCCAGGCTCTGGACAGAGATCGTCAGCAACATCACCGGACGCGAGCAGCTGGTACCGGAACAGACCATCGGCGCAAGCTACGGGGACGCGCTGCTCGCCGCCATCGGAACCGGTGCCGTGCCCGCCGCTACCGACTGGGCCCGGACTGCGGCGACGGTGAAGCCTGATCCTGCCACCGCCCCACTCTACGAAAAGCTCTACGGCACCTACGGGCTCCTGTACCCATCTAACCGGGAGCACATGCACGTGCTAGCCGCCTTGCAGGAACCGGCGGACGAGTAAGGGGCCGGCAACAGCATGAGAATCCTGGTCACCGGTTCCGCGGACGGCCTCGGACGGGCCGCAGCGGATGCTTTGCTGTCCGCCGGCCACAACGTCGTCGTGCATGCCCGAAGCCAGGCCCGCGCAACCGCCCTCGACTCACACATCGACCGCGGTGCGGACCTGGTTGTGGGCGATCTCAGCGACCGCGAGGCGGTGCGCCGCATCGCAACTGAACTGAACGGCCGGGACCCGCTTAATGCAGTGATCCACAATGCCGGCGTCTGGAGGGGACGGGCGGTCATGCCGGTGAACGTTATCGCCCCCTACCTCCTCACGGCGCTCCTCGATGGACCACAGCGACATGTGTATGTAAGCAGCGGTTCGCACTTCGCAGGGCGCCCGTCGCTTGCCGGGGTTGACTGGCTGGGACGGACGCCGGGCTCTTACTCCGACAGCAAGCTGTTCATCACCACACTGGCGGCCGCGCTCGCCCGCCTGCATCCCGAACTGCTCAGCAACGCCGTGGACCCCGGCTGGGTCCCGACCAAGATGGGCGGCCCCGGCGCTCCCGACGACCTGGACCTCGGCCATCAGACCCAGGAGTGGCTCGCAACCAGCGATCAGCCCGAGGCGCTCAGCAGCGGCGGGTACTGGTACCACCGGCAGCGGCAGCAACCGCACAGCGCGGTCAACGACCACGCCTTCCAAAACCAACTCCTCCAAGCGCTCGCCGAGGAAACCGGCACCCCGCTTTAACGAGCGTCACCGGTCTGGACTTACCGGCCGCATACTCCGCCGGCTGGTGCCGGAACGCGGCCGCGGACTCAACGGGCACTGACAGGGCACCCCTAACCCCGCAGGACCGACGTCGAGCCTGGGGAGCACGGCGGCCGGCCGGACAAGGAATGCCATCGGGGTGACGGCGCCCACCGGTCGGCGGACATCCAGCCCCGTATACTCGAAGCATGCTGATCACCCGCTTCACCCGTGGCCTTCATGCCCAGCAGCCCGCCGTCGAACAGCTCGGGGGCGATCAGTGAGCGGCGGTCTCGTCGCCCTGCTCGACGACGTCGCAGCCCTCGCCCGCATAGCGGCCGCCTCGCTGGACGACGTCGCTGCCGGGGCCGCCAAAGCGGGCACCAAGGCCGCCGGCGTCGTGATCGACGATGCCGCCGTCACCCCGCAGTACGTATCCGGGGCAGACCCGTCCCGCGAACTACCGATGATCAAGCGGATCTTTTGGGGCTCGCTCCGGAACAAACTCCTGATCATCCTGCCGGCGCTGTTACTCATCAGCGCCTTCATCCCGGCGGTCATCCCGTTCATCCTCATGCTGGGCGGCACCTACCTCTGCTACGAAGGTGCCGAGAAGGTCTGGCACAAGCTCCGCGGCCACCACACGGCCGAAAAGGCACCGGCAGTCCAACGCGGCCCGGAGGCGGAGGCCAAGGTCACCAAGGGCGCCATCACCACCGACTTCATCCTGTCCTGCGAGATCATGGTCATCTCGATGAACGAGGTGGCCGACCAATCCCTGTGGGTCCGCGCGATCATCCTGGTCGTCGTGGCGATCGCAATCACGGTGCTGGTCTACGGCGCCGTCGCGCTCATCGTCAAGATGGACGACATCGGCCTGCACCTGACCACCAAAGACTCCGCGGGCTCGCAACGGTTCGGCCAACTGCTCGTCAAGGGCATGCCTGCCGTGCTGGCCGCCATCACCCTCGTCGGCACGATCGCGATGCTCTGGGTTGGTGGTCACATCATGCTCCAGGGGGCACACGACCTCGGTTGGCACGCTCCCTATGACTTGGTTCACGTCCTCGAGGCCCCGTTCGCCGGGATCGCGGTGATCGGCGGCTTCCTGGCCTGGCTCGTGAACACCCTGTGCTCGGCCGTCCTCGGACTCGCCTGGGGCCTCGTCGTCATGGCCATCCTGCACCCGCTGCTCAAAGTGCTGCCGTTCGGCAAGAAGAAGGGCGAGCATGACGAGGGCGACACCCGAGCCGCCGTCGCCGGCCATCGGCCGCCAACGCACGACGACGATCCCGCCGCCTAGCTCATACCCGCCGAACTCCAACTCCCCCGCCCAAGTTCCCGCCCCGGCCCGCGCAGCTTCCTCGGCGACGACGTGGTGCGGTGGACGGACACAGAGCCCGCCAGACGAGGTGCGTTCATCGGTGCTGCGGCCTTGTCATGGCGGGGATGCGGCCTGTTCGGCGTTATGGTTGCAGTAGATTTCTATCCCGCTGTTTCAGGCTGGTGCCGGAAGGACGTTGATGGCGCATTTTGTGATCATGGGTTGCGGACGCGTGGGCGTCACGCTGGCCCACACCCTGGTTGATTCCGGGCACAGCGTAGCCATCATCGACCAAGACGACAGGGCCTTCCGCCGCCTGCGTTCGGGTTTCACTGGACGCAAAGTGACAGGTGTCGGCTTCGACCGGGACACCCTGCGGCAGGCCGACATCGAGAACGCCTATGCCTTCGCGGCCGTCTCCAGCGGCGACAACTCCAACATCCTGGCCACCCGCGTGGCGCGCGAGACCTTCCACGTGCCGCACGTCGTGGCACGGATCTACGATCCCGGCCGTGCGGAAATCTACCAGCGGCTTGGCATCCCCACGGTGGCCGCGGTGCGCTGGAGCGCGGACCAGGTGCTGCGGCGGATCCTGCCCGAGCAGAGCATCAAGGGCGACTTCCGTGAGGCGTCCGGACGCCTCATCTTGGGCGAAGTGCAATTGGACGACGGCTGGGTGGGCCGGGAACTGACCGAGATCGAAGCCGCATCCGGCGCCCGGGTGTCCTACCTGACGCGGTTCGGTGAAGGAATCCTGCCCGGCCCGGGCACCCGTTATCAGAAGGGCGACATCGTGCACGCCATGATGAGCGTAGATTCAACGTTCGAGATCGACCGGATTCTGTCCAAGCCGCCGGTGGAGGAGTCCGAATGAGAGTCGTGATTGCCGGTGCGGGCAGCGTTGGATCCTCGATTGCGCGCGAGTTGCTCTCGAACAACCACGACATCCTGCTGATCGATCCGAAGCCCGAAGTGATCGGCCGCAGCGGCCTGAAGGGTGCACGCTGGCTGATTGGCGACGCCTGCGAGATCACCACGCTGCGCGAAGCCCGGCTCGAGGATGCCGATGTGGTGGTCTCGGCTACCGGCGACGACAAGGTGAATCTGGTGGTCTCCCTGCTGGCCAAGAGCGAGTTCGGTGTGGGCCGCACGGTGGGCCGGGTGAACAATCCGAAAAACGACTGGATGTTCGACGATTCCTGGGGCGTGGATGTAGCCGTGAACACCCCGCGCCTGATGACGGCGCTGGTGGAGGAAGCGGTGGAGATCGGCGATCTGGTTCGCCTGCTGACGCTTCAGACCGGTGTCGCTTCGATGGTCGAGTTCACTGTTCCCACCGATTCGGCGTTGATCGGACGCAGGCTTGGGTCCATCGACTGGCCGCAGGACGCCACGGTGGTGGCGATCCTGCGCGACGACATTCCGATTACGCCCAGCCCTGACGACGTGGTCGAAGCCAGCGACGAGCTCTTCTTCATCGCTACCATCGCCGCGGAGGACGGCCTGCGGGCGGTGCTGACCGGCCGGCCGACCGCCGCAGACTGAGTCAGTCGGCCCGGCTTGCCTCCACCGCGGCCGGGCGGGAGACCAGCCAGGCCAGCCACAGTCCCAGTGCATACAGCGGGACGCCCATGAGCAGGCGGGTGGTGCCCAGCGCCACCAGTCCGTCATCACCCATCAGGTAGAGCGGCACCTGCACCGCGAGCCGCAGGAACAGCACCGCCGTGAGGATCCACGTGGCGAGGGTATAAGCCTTGAGCCGTTGCGGCTGCTTGCGCCATGCGGTCCCCTCGTTGCGGATCAGCCCGAAAATCAGTCCCAGCGCCGGCCATTTGACGGCAATCGTCACCAGCATGGCCAGAATGTAGGCCGCATTGGTGAAGAAGCCCCAGACGTAGAAGTCCTCGGCGCGACCCGTGGTGTTGGCGACAAACGCACAGATGGCAACCCCCACAAGGCCGGAGAATGCCTGCGTGACGGTGCCCCGTTGCACCAAGCGCAGAACGGTGAAGATGGCCGCGGCCGCCAGGGCCCCGATCAGCGCGGGGCCGAGTTCCTGGCCAATGGTGAAGACCACCAGGAAGATCACACCGGGCAGGATGCTCTCGGCCAGCCCGCGGACACCGCCCACTGTCTTCAAAACGTCGATTTGCCCATCGGCGCTCCGTTGGACCCCGGCACGCGCAGCATAGCTGCTGGCCAGGGCTTCGGCGTGGTCCGGCCTCTCCTTGGCTGGTTCCTCGCCGGGGGCGGGGCTGGCCGCAGGCTGCTGCCCGGCATCGTTCGGGCGCCCGCTGTGCTGCTGACCGTAGTCCGGCTGCTGATCTGTCATAGGTCAATTCTCCAACGGACTGAGGATCTCGTAACGCGGGTTGTAAATAGTGGCCAGCCCGTCCACGCGGAACAACATGCCCTCGAAAGACAACCGGATACCGGCCACGATCCCGGGGACACGGTGCTGTCCCAGCCAGACCAGCTTGACCCGCGGGTGCCCGCCGTCCCGGGCTTTTCCGGGCTGCTGCTGGCCTGCGTCGGTCACGACGGCGGCAAAGCGCGGCGGCCGGCCGGGCGGCTCGATGGTTATAGCCTCCACGAGGCCGCTGCCAGCAACATGCCCGCGCTCGGGCAGTTGCGCCATGGGGCTGCCCGCGGAACCGGACGGAAGCTCAGGCAAGTCAGCGAATCTCGGTGATTTCCGGGCCCCGCTCCGGGGCGGCCAGGCCGGGTCGCTGCGCCTCGGCGGCCTGCTGTTGCTCGGCGGCACCCTTGGGCATCTTCAGCTGCAGCAGGTCCTTGGGCGGCAGCGGCTGTGTGCCGCGGACCACCACGGTGGCCCTGAACAGTTCCTCGAGGTCGGCAGCTTTGGCGCGGTCCAGCGCGGCCGGGCCGCCGATGACGCCGCGCAAGAACCAACGTGGCCCGTCCACACCGAGGAACCGGGCTACCCGGTAGCCCTTCTGGCCGTCGGAACTCTGCGCCGGCAGCTTCGCCACGACTTCGGTACCCATCGGGCCCTCCACCTCCTGGACGGTGCCGCCCTGGGACCCCACGGAGCTGGCGATCTGGGTACGGATTTCCTCCCACAACCCCTCGGACTTGGGCGCGGCAAAGGCCTGAAGCTGCAGGTTCGATCCGCCAAAGTCGAGCGTCACGGCGACGACTCGCTGCGACTTCTCCTCGATCTCAAGCCGCAGTTGCAGGCCCTCACGGGGACGGATCTTCAGGGCGCCCAGGTCCAGATAGTCGGTCCCGGCCTCCTGTTCGGAGTCGTCGAAGGGACCATTGCGGCGGGGACCGCTCTCCGGAGCCTGCCGCCTGGCATCGTCACCAAGTACGGCAGCCTCGGTTACAGGCTCTTCGCCGTCGTTCTGGTTTTTCTTTTTGGAACGCCCAAATGCCATAGCCTGAGTTTCCTCTTCCTCCGGTTTGGACCGGCTTGCTCTGAAGTCTGCGCGGCGTTGCTGCCGCCTGCGGCTGCGTGGCCGCCCGTGCCGACGGCGCCTGCGCCTGCGTGGCCGCCGCCCGTGCCGGCGGGCTTTGCCGCCGCACGAGCCCGCGTCTCTACTGTGCGCCGAACCCGCCGGTGGAGCCGAATCCGCCGGCGCCCCGGGCGGAGTCGGGGAGCTCGTCAACGAGCTCGAAAGCGGCCGTTTCCACCTTCTGGATGACCAGTTGGGCGATCCTGTCGCCCCGCTTGAACGTGAGCGTCTCGCTGCGGTCGGTATTAAGCAGGGTGACAGCAATCTCGCCCCGGTAACCGGCGTCAACGGTGCCCGGGGCATTGACGATGGTCAGTCCATGCTTAGTGGCCAGACCGGACCGAGGATGCACCAGGGCCACATAACCGTGCGGCAGCGCCAACGCCACGCCCGTCGGCACCAGGATTCGCTCCCCCGGGGCAATCCGGAAATCAATCCGGGTGCGCAGGTCGGCGCCGGCGTCTCCCGGGTGGGCGTAGGAGGGCGCTTCAAGTCCGTCGTCGAGCATTTTCAGCTGGACGGTCAGTGTTTCAATTGTCTGCTGCACTCGTGATCGTCTGTCCTTGAGAGGGGCGAAGGGACGGGCTTTTTGCCGGCGTTCCACGGCTCGCCCGCTGAGATATTCCGCACAACACTCTAGCGCGTTTTCAGCCCTCCCGCCCGCGGGCGGGACTGGTTCCGCAGCGGCTGCGGAGGCAAGGTGAAATGGCTGCCAAAAGGTGAAAAGCTGAGTCCATGACACAACCCGCGACCCCTGCAGGCAGCTCCGGTCCCGCCGGCGGTCCTTCCCCCGTGACCCAGTACGATGAACGGCTCTGGCCCAACTTCTGGGTCTGGCTGATCGCCGCCGGTACCGCCGCCGCCGTCGTCGTGATGCTGGCACCGATCAGCATGACCGCCGGCATCATCGGCGCCGTCGTTGCCGCTATCCTGCTGGCTGTCCTGCTGATCGCATCCACACCGCGGATCTTGGTCACCGACACCATGCTCCACGTAGGCCGCGCCCAGATCGAGCGTCGCTATGTGGGCCAGGTGGAGGCATTCACCGGTGAGGCAGCCACGGAACAGCGCGGTCCCAAGCTGAACGGCACCGCCTACATGTGCATGCGCGGTTGGATTGATCCGGTGGTCACCATCCAAATCACCGACGAAACCGACCTGACACCGTACTGGATTGCCTCGACGCGCCGCCCGCAGCAACTCGCCGCGGCCTTGAACCGTCCCGCGGAGAACAAGGACTAGCCTGACGGCAGGTCAGCTGCACCAGGAGCAGCGGCGCAACTGAAGGCAGACAGCGGGCGCTGTACAGCTAGCCTGCAGAGCGCCCAGCTATCCCTCACAGTCCGTGCAGTAAAGCAGTCCGTCCTTCTCCTTGGCGACCTGTGACCGGTGGCGTACCAGGAAACAGGAAGCGCAGGTGAATTCGTCCTGCTGCGCCGGCAGCACGCGCACCAGCAGCTCCTCGCCGGACAAGTCGGCACCGGGCAGTTCAAATCCTTCCGCTGCCTCGGCCTCGTCCTCGTCGACGACGGAAGACTGCTTATCGGTTCGCCGATGCGACTTCAGCTCCTCAATGGACTCCTCGCTGGTCTCTTCGTCCGGCTTCCGAGGGGCATCGTAGTCAGTGGCCATTGTTGTTCGTTCACTTTCTTCAGGTCCAGGTTCATCAAGCAGGATCCCCCCGCCCCGGGACTGGTGTCCCGTGCCTGACGAGCCGCTCACACATCAACGTATCCGCCGCCGGATTTGTGCCCGTGACGCGAAGATTCTTGCCTACATACCGTTCGGGTGACAAACTCTTGGGCCGCCAGGGCGCTCCTCGCCGCCTGGACCCCGCCAACTGAAGACGGCGACCTTGGCCACAAACTCCACGCCACACCTGCAAAAACAATAGGAAAAGCACTGTATCGGTGGCAGAGTTTCAGGCAGAACGTGTCGTCTGGTGGAGGGTTTTCATGCAGGATCTACGGCTGGTGGGTGTCCATGAGGATGGCGAACATCTGCTGTTGAGCGCGGGTGGAGACGACTACCGTCTGGCGATAGACGAGGCCCTGCGAACAGCGGTTTTTCGCCCTACAACTACACGCGCTCCCGGTGCCGGTGAGCCCGCGGGAGCAGGTCTCTCCCCGCGCGAGATCCAGGCGCGCATTCGTGCAGGCGCTACCGCCGAGGAGGTTGCGGCCGAATCCGGGCTCAGCCTCGAACGCATCCGGCGTTACGAAAGCCCTGTGCTGGCAGAGCGGCACTACATCGTTGAGCAGGCCCGCGGTGTAGAGGTCGCCGGCCCGCTGCCCGGCCACGACGGATACCGTTCGGCCTTTGGCGATGAGCCGGCCACCTTGGGTGGGATGGTGGACCACCGAATCCATGCCTTCGGCATCGAACCGGACTCAATGAACTGGGACTCCTGGCGGCGCAACGATGGCACCTGGGAGATCGTGGCCTCGTTCCCCGTCCCGGCGGCACCGGCCACGGAGTCGATCGGGGAAGAACCGCCGGCCAGGTGGATCTTCCACGCTGCCCGCCGCACCATCCAAAACGCCAACCGGTGGGCGCAACAGTTGAGCGAGCTCGAAACGGTGGAGGGTCCTGTGCCCGGCCGCCGGCTGAAGGCCGTTACCGACCACGTCTTCGACTTTGAGGCCGACAGCGTGGCTGACATCGCCCCCGAGGACACGCAGGACGACGAACACTCCGCCGAGTCGGAAGAGCTGCTGGAAGTGCTGCGCTCCCGCCGCGGACAGCGACTGGGTGTCGATGAGGACGCCGACGACGCGCTGGCCCTGATGCTCACCCAGGGCCCGGTGCCTGCTGCTCATCCCCGCGACTCGTTTGAACGCGACTCGTTTAATGATGCGGATGATCACGACGACGACGAGCCCGCCGGACGTCCGCGGGCAGGTTTCCCGCTGACGCTGGCCCCTGCCTACGATGACGGCTCCATTTCCTCCTTGGAGTTGGAACATGGCATCAGCACGCTGACGCATGAGATCACGCTCTCCGGAGCGCCCGAATTCCTCAGGGACGAACCTGCCGAGGAGACTGACGGCGACGGTCAGGAATCGTACGGCCACGGTGCAGAAGAGGACGACGACGAAGCGCGCGATGTCGGGCAGGCCTCACACTCCCCCGCCGCCCGGCCCGCAGAAGAGCTGCGGCCTTCCACTGCTCCGGTAGAAAGAGTGGCTCGGGACAATACCTCGATTTGGGACAAGAACCGGGCGGAACGGGTCGGGTCCCAGGCGGCCGAATCCGCATCATCGACCGTTGCGGACGACGCCGATGAAGCGGACTCGGCGCCGGAACCGCCCAAGCGGACCATCAAGCCCAAACGGTCCAGCGTCCCCAGCTGGGACGAAATCGTCTTCGGCACCAAGCACGACTAACGGCTGTACGCCGAGCAGGCAGCGGCCCACCAATCGACCTACCGGTTACACCCAGGTGCCCAATGCGCGGCTGCTTCGGTCAGCTGCGCGGACTTGCCTCCTAGAAGGGCGGTGGGTCCTGCCGTTGGCTCGGTGACGGCGCTTCTTTCTGCTGGTCACCCGTTGCATGGTTCTTGCGGGCTGGGTGCCAGGGCGGCAGCCAGTTGTCATCGGTGGATCGGTCCCCCGGCCCGGGTCGGGTCGGTGGTTGTACGACCAGCGGTTCGATTCGTTGCCTGTGCTCTTCCGGGAGGGCGGCGGCGACGGCGGGCGGGTAGGCCGGTTGGCCGGGCGCGTCGACGTCTACGCCGGGCCGGTCGGTGTAGGTCCGGCCGGCCGGGGTGGTCACTTCGAACACCCCGGGTGAGGGCTGTGTCATCTTCCAGCCGGCCCGGGTTTTCAGCCCGTGGTGGGTCTCGCACGGCGGGCCCAGGTTCCCGGCGTCCGTTTCACCTTTGGCGCCGTCGGCGCGGAACGCCTGGGTGTGGTCGATCTGGCAGGCCGTGCCGTGTTTGCGGCAGCCGGCAAACGGACACACCTCGTCCCGTTTCC